>QHSM01000474.1 GCA_003221595.1 Candidatus Rokuibacteriota bacterium
GCTTCCGATCCCGACGCGTCGCCATCCCTCTCCCCCAGTGTGGTCAGGCGCCGGGCTCAACGGAAGAAAATGTTTCGACTGGGCCCACCCACATCTACCGGGTCCGAAGGTACGGATTACCCTCGTGCGTGGCCTGGAAGTCGGTCCAGGCGTCGATGTCACGTCCCTTGAAGTCGCGCAAGAACTCCCAGCTCGTCGCCTTGAGGACCTGGTCGGGCAGGAACGTGTACCACGCGATGCGCAGCCCGAGCGCGAAATGCTCGGCGAGGGTCAGCGGCCGGGCGAGCTTGCCCTGCATGACGGAGAGCGTGCCGGTGACCGCGGCGCGCGCCTGCCGGATCTCGTCGATCGAGTGGGGCGACTCGAACTGCACCCAGTCGACGCCGCCGAGCGTCCAGTACGCGTTCAACCGCTCCACGAGCTCGTGCATGCCGCCGTTCACGGCGTCGCGCGCGTAGCACTGCGCCATGATCACGAAGTCCGGATCGAGCTCGTCCCGCGCGCGAACCGCCGCCCGGTAGCGATCGACCGCCGCGTCGCGCGAGACCACCTCGATGCCCGGCGTCTGCGTGGCGCGCTTGCCCTCGATCGGCTGGTCGTCGATCCGGATGCCGGCGAGGCCGGCGCGGATGCAGTCGTGGACGAGCCGGCGCACGGCGGGCGCGCCGCCGTGCCCGGTGTCGCCGTCGAGGATCACCGGGAACGAGACGGCCCGGGCGATGTAGCCGCCGAACTGGACGCACTCCGCGGCGGAGAGGACGCCGGTGTCCGGGAAGGCGGTGTAGTTGCCGCCGGTGATGCCCGTGCCCACGAACGCCGCCTCGCAGCCGGCGGCCTCCATGATCTGGGCGTGGAAGGCGTTGGGCGTGCCCAGCACGGCCAGCACACGGTCGTCGCGAGCCAGAAGCGACCGGAGCCGGGTGGACGCCCGCGGCGCCGTGCGCTCAGGCACGAGCCGGAGCCGGGGCGGCCGGCGCGGGCGTGAAGCGGCGATAGAACCTGAGCGCGTTGTCCCAGAAGAGCTTGCGCTTCTGGCGCTCCGGCAGGTCCCACGCCATCACCGTGTCCACCGACTTCGGGAACCAGCTCTCGCCGTGCGGGTAGTCCGAGGCGTACATCAAGATGTCCTCGCCGAGAAGCTGGATGACGGCCTTCGTCAGCTCGACGCCTTCGGACATCTCGATGGTCTGGAAGAAGCGCCCGGAGGTGATGTAGTCGCTCGGCGTCTGTTTGAGCGGCGGCAGCGCGCGCGCGACCGACTGCGCGTGCTCGTCCAGGCGCTTGGCCCAGAACGGCAGCCAGCCGTGGCCGGCCTCGAGCACGCCCAGGCGCAGATCCGGATAACGGTCGAGCACCCCCGCGCCGATGAGGGACGCCATGTTGCGCATGCCGCACCAGGGATGGGCGGCCGAGCGCTGCAGCCACAGGTTCTCCCACGTGTCGAGGCCGCCGGGCGCGTAGGGCGGCATGACCGTGAACGTGTGGAGCACCACCGAGAGATCGTGGTGCTGCGCGGCGGCCCAGTACGGCTCGAGGTCCGGATGATCGAGCGGCATGCCGTAGGGCGCATAGCAGAAGAGCGAGAGCGCCCACGGCTCGCGGGCGCAGCGCTCGACCTCGGCGAGGCTCTCGCGCACGTTCCGGCCGCCGACCAGGATCACGCCGCTCAGGCGGTCGGGGTAGGCCGAGCAGTAGTCGGCCATCCAGCGATGGTAGGCGCGATAGAGCGCCGCTTCGATCGCCGGGTCGCCCGTCGTCCACGTTCCGAACCAGCCCGACGGCAGCAGCAGGTTGACGTCGACGCCTTCCAGGTCCATGTCGGCGATGCGCGCGGCCGGGTCGTGATCGACGCGTGGATCGGGGTCCCGCCCCTTGTGCGCGCCGCTGTAGGCGCCCATGTACGCACGCGGATCGGCGGCCCGGGGCGCCGGCTCGCCGAGCCGGCGCTCGTACTTGCGCTCGCCCCCCTGATACGTCACCTGGCCGTTGGGTCGGGTCGCCCGCCGGTCGCGCAGGGGCTCGAGCGCCGCGCGCTCGGCGGCGCTGAGATAGCGCTCGAGGACGTCCATGGACGGGCCCACGTGCGTATCCGCGTCGAAGATCCTGACTCCGTCTCGCGCCACGACGTCGCTCCTCTCGTCGGCGAACGCCCTACTTCAGCCGGGGACAGAGCCGCAGCGCGTTCTGTCCGAGCAGCTTGCGCCGGGCGGTCGCCGTCAGCCCCGGCCGATCGGTGATCTGCTGTACGCTCTCCGGCCACGCCGTGTCGCCGTGCGGCCAGTCGGTCGCGAAGAGCCAGAGATCTTCCCCGAGCTCCTTGACGCAGAACTCGACCGAGCGCTCCCAGCTGTCGATGGCGTGGAAGTAGCGGCCCTCGGCGAGCACGTCGCGCGGAAGTCGCTTCAGATTCGGCACGTGGCTCGGCGACATCAGATAGTGGGTGTCCAGCCGATCCATCGCCAGCGGCAGCCAGCCGCCGCCGGTCTCGATGATCGCGACCCGGAGCTCGCGGAACATCTCGAAGATGCCGCCGCCGATGAGCGCTCCCAGCGCCGCCATGCCCGCCCAGGGATTGCCGAAGCTGTGGAGCAGGAACCACGCGCCGTCCAGATCGAAGGTCCCCGGCGCGTACGGCGGCCGCGCCGTGCCCCCGTGGGCCAGCACGGGAAGATCCAGGTCTTGCGCCACCTCGTACAGCGGATAGAGGTCGGGGTTGTCCAGCAGCTTGCCATCGGGCGCCTGCGGCGAGACGTAGACGCCCGCGAGATTCGGATCGCGCGCCCAGTGCTTGATCTCGGCGACGCCGGCGGCCACGTCGCGCATGTTCGCGACGACGGTCCACTTCAGCCGCGTCGGCGCCTGGGCGCAGAAGTCGGCGACCCAGCTATGGTAGGCGCGGTACAGCGAGTTCTCGAAGCCGGTGTCGCGCAGCGCGCAATAGCTCGAGACGTGGGTGGGATAGAGCACGCCGACGTCGACCAGGGCCCGGTCCATGTCCTCGAGGCGGATCTTCACGTCCCAGCTCGCCTCCGGTCTGATCGGCGGCAGCGCGTCCACGCGGCCCGGTGGGAACGCCTTGCGGCCGCCGCCCATTTCCGACCGGCGGGTCAGGCCGTACGTGTCGCGCGTGCCGAGCGGGCGCCCCGTCTCGATCGGCTCGATGACGGACGTGCGGCTGCCGAAGAGCGAGTACCGGTGGCCCGCCTTCGCCTGCTGCGCGACGCCGTCGCACAGCTGCTGATACGCCTCGCGATAGGCCGGGTCGATGTAGTCCTGATAGAAGCGATCCGCGCGCTCCACGATGTGGGAATCCAGGTCGATCACGATCTCGCCGTTCCAGCTCATGAAGGGCTCCTCCTCCGTCCGCGGGCCGAGGATCTATCGCGGTCGCGCCCCTGTCAAGGCCGGTCACTCTCCGCGGCGCAGCTTCTCGAGATCCGTGCGTGTCCGGACGTGCTCGTCCAGGAGCGCCTTGATCCGGCCGATCTCGTCCTCGTAGCGGGCCAGCGCCCGCCGGTCGCGCGCATCGAGAAAATCCAGGACCGCCAGCGAGCTCTCCGCGTAGCGCCGCTGCGCCTCTTTCAGCTGGGGAAGCAGGAGCGGACGCAGCTCCGGCCCGGCCGCGCCGTACCGCGCCTGCACCTTCTGCAGCTCGGCGATCGCGTTCCGGCGGGCGTCGCGGAGCTCGGTGTAGCGCGCGGCGTCGCCCGGATCCTCGCGTCGCAGGGCCTCGACGAACGCCCGATCGCGCTCGTCGTCCGCGGCGGGATTTCGTTCCTGCGCGAACGCGAGGGGCGGCGACGTCGCGAGGACGGCGACCAGCGCCGCGCCGACGCGCATCGCGCGGCTCTCGCGCGCCGTCACCGGTCCTTCACCGGAGCGGGATCCGGGCGGCCAGTGCGTTGAGGTCACGCGGGTCCACGTCGGATACGAGCGCGTAGCCGAGCTCGTCGGTCCGCCACATGATCACGTTGAAGCCCCGGTCCACCGTCCGGTAGACCTCGGGCGGGCCGGCCGGGGTCTGCGCGCGGGTCGGCCACGGCAGTCCGTCGGCGCGAAAGACGAGCAGCGTGATCGGGTGCAGGCGGCGCGCGTAGACGAACACCGCCGCCTTCCGGTCGCGGAAGTAGCCGAGGGCGCCGCCCTTGAGCGGAAACTCGGCGTCGCCCTCGAACGCCACCCGCGGAGCGAAGTCCAGTCGTCCCTCGAACCAGGGCTTCACCTGATGGACATCGCTGCTCTCGATGTCGAGCGGGTGCTGGCTGGCGAGGACGCGCAGGTGATCGTTCACGGCCTCGGCCACCAGGCCGGCGCGCTCGCCCGCCATCCGCGAGGCCGTACGCTCGTAGTAGAGAACCGGCGTGACCAGCATCAGCAGCGCCGCGAAGGCAAGCGCCGGCATCAGGACCGGCCGCCACCGCCTCCACCACGAGCGCTGGGTGCTCGGCGTCGGCCACTGCGCGGCCAGCCGGCGCTTGAGCGCGATCGACGCCGGATGCAGGGGCAGGCGCTGCTCGAGCGCCTTCGTCAGCTCGTGCTCGAGGGCATCGTCCCGGGTGCAATCGGCGCAACCGTCGAGATGCGCGCGCACCTCGCTCTCAGCGGACAACGCCAGACGCCCGCGCTGGTAATCGAGCAGCTGCGCCCGCGCGTCTTCGCAGGTCATCGCGCGTAGTCCTTCAGCTGCTGCCGGAGTGCGGCTCGCGCCCGGGCAAGCCGCGACTTCACCGTGCCGACCGCGCAGCCGACCACCTCGGCCACCTCGAGCTCGGTCAGCCCCTCCAGGTCCAGGAGAATCACCGTGCGCGCCTCCTCCGAGAGGGTCATCAGCGCCGTCTCGATCTCCTCGGCCACCAGCTTGCGCAGTCGATCGAGCTCGATGTCACCGAGCAGCCACGCCTCGTTCGCCGAGCCCTGGGCGTCGGCGTCGACGGTGTCGAGACCGCCCACCGTCGGGTTGTGCCGCTGGCGCCGGTACAGGCTCAGGAACGTGTTGCGCAAGATCCGAAACAACCACGCCTTGAGATTCGTGCCCGGCGTGAACTGGTGCTCCGCCCGGAGAGCCCGCGCGTAGGTCTCCTGCACCAGGTCCTCGGCGTCCGTATCGTTTCCGGTGAGGTACCGGGCCAGGTTGTGCAAGGCGTCGACGTAGGCCAGAGCCTCGCTCGCCACCGCGCTCACCGTTGATCGGCGCCCCGTCGGCACGCCCCAACCATACACCCCGGCTGGAGCGGATTCTCACCCCTGCCAACGCGCGGATCGACTGATCGTTCCTCCGGCCCCGGCACCGCCAGCGCCCGCGGGCGCCCTTTGTTATCGCAACGCCCGAGCGTGCGTTTCGTTCCGTCCTCCAATTCGGCGCCTGCCGTGGAACGCCCGGCGCGGCGGCGCGTTGGCAGGGGTGACGAGGACAGGAGGGAGCCGAGATGAAGAACCACTCATGGAAGGTTGTGATCGTCGTGGGGATCGTCCTGACCGGGCTGACGGCGGCGCACGCCGCCGAGCGGAGCTCGGCCGCCATCGCCGTTCAGGAATTCAAGTTTGCGCCGTCGGTCCTGACCGTTCGTGTGGGCACGACGGTGACGTGGACGAATCACGACGAGGAGACGCACACGATCACCTCGGCGACCGGGGCGTTCGCTTCGGCCGGCCTCGGTCACGAAGACGGCTTCTCGCAGACCTTCACGCGTCCCGGCCGCTATGAGTACTTCTGCGCGCTGCACCCGCACATGAAGGCGACCGTGATCGTCCGGTAGCTCAATCGACACACAGCAAGGGAGAACTCACATGGACTCCATCGATCGGCGCGGATTTCTCGAGTGCATGGCGTGGGCGGGCACGGGGCTTCTGTGGACCGCCGGCGGCGGCGTCCTGTCCTCGCGCATGGCGGCGCCGGCGGCGGCGGCCGAGACCGCGGCCGGAAGCTTCCGCTTCGCCCAGATCAGCGACACCCACATCGGCTTCAAGGGTCAGGCCAACGGCGACCCGACGGCCACGCTGCAGCAGGTCGTGGACCGTATCAACGCGCTCCAGCCCGCTCCGGCGTTCGTGCTCCACACCGGCGATCAGACGCACGGCCAGAAGGCCGGCGCATTCGACACCGTCGCCGAGATCCTCAAGGGGCTGAAGACCGAGCGCGTCTTCTACCTGCCCGGCGAGCACGACGTCTTTCTAGACGGCGGCAAGGAATATCTCGATCGCTACGGCAAGGGAACGGTCGGCGGCCGCGGCTGGCAGAGCTTCGACTACAAGGGCACGCACTTCGTCGGGCTCGTCAACGTCCTCAAGTACAAGGGCGAGGGCATGGGTGCGCTCGGCGAGGATCAGATCGAATGGCTCACGAAAGACCTGGCCCCGCTCTCGGGCAGCACGCCCGTCGTCGTGTTCGCGCACGTCCCGCTGTGGGCCGTGTATCCGCAGTGGGGCTGGACCACCGAGGACGCCGGGCGCGCGCTCGAGCACCTCAAGCGCTTCGGCTCCGTGACCGTCCTGAACGGTCACATTCACCAGGTGATGCAGAAGGTGGAAGGCGCCGTCACGTTTCACACGGCGATGTCCACGGCGTTCCCGCAGCCCGCGCCCGGGAGCGCCCCGGCGCCCGGCCCTATGAAAATCCCCGAGGCCGACGCGCGCCGGATGATCGGCGCGGCCGAGGTGACGTACGTCCCCGGCCAGCACCCGCTGGCGATCGTCGACACACGGCTCGGCTAGCTACTTGTCGAGCCACAGCCGCGCGATAGCCGACGCCCCGTAGCCGTCGGTGCGCCGGAGGATGCCGGTGGCCGCGTTCCGCACGTGCGGCTGGGTGATCACGAAGCCGGAATCGTACGGCATCCACATTCTGAGCACCTGGTCGTGCTCGCGGTCGGCGACCCGCTTGGCGATCGCGCGCTGCTCGGCGCGATCGGGCGTCTGGCGGAGCTTCGTCACCAGCTCGTCGATCGCCGGGTCGTTGACGCGGAAGAAGTTCTTCGTCGACTTGGAGTGCAGGTAGACGTAGGTCCGCTCGTCGAGGCCCACCGCATGGCCGGACTGGAAGCCCCAGGCCATCCCGTCCCACTGGCCCTCGACGTAGCGGCCGTAGTACGTCGTGTAGTCGAGCTTGGTGATCTTGACGTTGATGTTGAGGTGCCTTTTCAGGTCCTGCTGGACGAGCTGCACCTGCGACGTCATCTGCGGGTAGTACTCGTAGTAGAAGAGCGTCGTCTCGAAGCCGTTGGGGTGGCCGGCCTCGGCCAGGAGCCGCTTGGCCTCCGCCGGGCGGAATTGCCACCAGGGCCCGAGCTGGGCGGCCGTCGGCGGCTTGTCCTGATAGTAGATGTACGGGACGCCCCAGCCGAGCATGCCGTGGCCCTCGAACACCGTGTCCACCTGCTTCTGCCGATCGATCGCCATCGAGATCGCGCGGCGGACTCGCAGGTCGTTGAAGGGCGCTCGGTCCTGGGCGAGCGCCAGTCCGAACGGGGCGAGCGTGTTCTTGACCTCCTGCACGACCGCCGACGGGTTGGTCCGGCGGATCATTTCGGCTTCCGACGGGCTCGCGACCCAGAGGATGTCGCTCTGGCCCGTGCGAAACGCCGCGAGCCGGGTCGCCGCATCGGGCGCCGAGAGGATGACGTACTCGTCGACGTAGGGGCGGCCCTTGTCGAAGTAGTCCGGGTTCCGCGCGAGGACGATCCCCACCTTGCGGGTGTGCTCCTTGAGGATGTAGGGCCCGGTGCCGATCAGGCGCTTCTTCAGATCGCCGTCCTCTTCGAGAACCTCGCGCGCGAAGATCACGGTGACCGGCTCGGCGACGTTGTGGGCGAACAGCGTGTTGGGCGTCTTGAGGTGGACGCGCAGCGTGTACCGGTCGGGCGTCTCGATCGCCTCGATCTCCTGGAACGTGAAGGCCTGCACCCCCTCCTTGGCATAGGCCTCGAAGCAGTACTTCACGTCGGCGGCGACGAGCTCGCGACCGTTGAGCGGCGGCAGATTCTGCCACTTCACGCCCTGCCGCAGCTTGAACGTCCAGACGCGGGCGTCGGCGTTGCTCTGCCAGCTCTCGGCGAGATCGCCCTTGAGGCCGAGGTCCGTCGTGCCGGCGGCCTCGTCGGCGAACGGATAGCGAACGAGGCGGTTGCTGGTGAGCGTCGCGAACTGGAACAGCCCTACCGATTGCGTGAGGCGTGGATCGATCACCGGGGGATCCCAGGCCGATGCCCGCGCGAGGGTCCCGCCCCGCTTCGGCGGCTTCGGGCTCGCCGGGATCCAGTCGGGATACGCCGGCGCCGGCTGCGCGGGCGCGAATCCCCCGCCGGCGCCCACGACCAGTGCGGTCATCCCGGCGCCGGTCCATCCGGTACGCCTGAGAAAGTCACGTCGCGTCACCATCGGGTGAGTCGTCTGGCGGGGGTCAATGGCGGGCATCGAAGCTCTCCTTCCCTGTCCGAAACGTGAACGTGAAGGAAGACGCCGGCCGCGATTGCCGCGAAGCTCCCATACCCGCGAAGGGAAGTCAATCGGCAAGGCCGGAGCCGTGGCATGATGCGCCGATGGCGAGTGTGGGCGGTGCGCGCGGCCGGTGGGACTACGACGTGGCGGTCATCGGAGGCGGGCCCGGTGGCTCCACCACCGCCACGGCGCTGGCCCGGCTGGGCCGGAGCGTCGTCGTGCTGGAGCGCGAGCGGTTCCCGCGCTTCCACATCGGCGAATCGCAGCTGCCGTGGACCAACGAGATCCTCCACGCTCTGGGCGCGCGCGACACGATCGCCTCGTCCGGCTTCGTCGAGAAGTGGGGCGCGAGTTTTGGGGGTCCCGACGGAGAGGATGAGCGCTACGCCGATTTCCGGGCCGCCCCGGAAACGCCAACCCCTCAGACGTTTCAGGTCTTGCGGGAGCGATTCGATGAGATCCTGCTCCGCCACTCCGAGAAGAGCGGCGCCCTGGTGCTCGAGGAGCACCGGCTCCTCGACGCGCGTTTCGACCCCGACGGCGTCACGCTGAGCTTCACCGATCGGCACGGCGGCGAGGCCACGTTACGCGCCGGGGTCGTGGTCGACGCGTCGGGCCGCGCCGGCGTGCTGGTGAAGCGCTTCGGCCGGCACGAGTACGATCCGCTCCTGCGCAACATCGCGGTCCACGCGCAGTACGAGGGAATTCCACGGGCGACCGGCCGGCGCGCCGGGGACATCCGGATGTTCACGCGGCCGGACATGGGCTGGCTCTGGTTCATCCCGCTCTCGGAAACCGTCATCAGCGTCGGCGCGGTCATCCCCCAGGTCGTGCATCGGCGCGAGTCCCGGGCCACGCCGGAGGAGAGCCTGACTCACTACCTGGCCGCTACGCCGGCCGCCGCGCCCTTGCTCGAGCGCGCGCGGCGTGTCTCCCCCGCCCGCTTCGACGCCGACTATTCCTACCTCGCCACGCGGATGGCCGGGGATCGGTGGCTGGCCGTCGGCGACGCGGCGGCGTTTCTGGATCCGATCTTCTCCACGGGCGTGATGCTGGCCATGCAGGGCGGCCTCGAGGCGGCCGAGGTCATCGACAGGGCCCTGCGCGCGGGCGACGTGTCGGCTCGGGCCTTCACGCGCTACGAGCGCGGCGTGCGCAAGCGCTACCACCACTTCCGGCGATTCGCGGTCGGGTTCTACGATCCCTCCTTCCGCGAGCTCTGGTATTCGCGCCCGCCGTTCATCGGCATCTACTACGCCGTCGTGTCCGTGCTGGCGGGGAACTGGCGACCGTCGCTGCTGACGCGGGCCCGTGTCGAGGCATTCTTCGTCGTCGTCACGGTGAAACGAATTCTCCGGAGGTTCCGGAGCGCGCAGCAGACGCCTTCTTGAACGTTCGTCTCCGGAACGTTCTCCTCCTCACCCTGGCGCAGGCGACGTCATCGACCTCGCTGACGCTGGTCTCCGCGGTGGGCAGCCTCGCCGGCTACGCGCTCGCCAGCAACAAGGCGCTGGCCACCCTGCCTTCGACGATGTCCGTGATCGGCACCGCCCTCAGCACCATCCCCGCCTCCCTGCTCATGAAGCGCGTGGGCCGCCGCCTCGGCTTCATGGTGGGCGCCCTCGCCGCGATAGCCGGCGGCTTGATCAGCGCTCTGGCCCTGGCTCACGGCGACTTCTGGCTCCTCACCGCGGCCGCGCTGCTCCTCGGTGTCTCCGTGGCCTTCGCCCAGCAATATCGATTCGCGGCGGCCGAGACATCGCTGCCGGAGTTCCGCAGCCGCGCGATCTCCTTCGTGCTGGTGGGCGGCCTGGCGGCGGCGTTCGCCGGTCCGATGCTCGCCCGGGCGACCGTGCAGACCTTCGAGACGACCTACCTGGGCGCCTACCTCTACGTGCCCGCGCTCGGCGTGCTCGCCTTCGCGTGGCTCACCGGCCTGCGCATGCCGGCTCCGGCGGAGGAAGCGGTCCGCGTCGGCGGCCCCGTGCGCCCGATCACGCAGATCGTGCTCCAGCCGATCTTCATCGTGGCCGTCCTCGCCCAGATGATGGGCCAGGGCGTGATGAACCTCCTGATGACCGGCACGCCGCTGGCCATGATGGCCCACCACCACTCGTTCGCCGACACGGCCTTCGTCATCCAGTGGCACGTGGTGGGCATGTTCCTGCCGGGCTTCTTCACCGGCACCCTCGTCCAGCGCTGGGGCGAGCGCCCCGTCATCGTGCTCGGGGTCGCCCTCAATCTCCTCGCCGTCGCGGCGGCCACCCTCGACGTGGGCGTGCAGAACTTCTGGGTCGCCATGACCCTCAACGGGATCGGCTGGAACTTCATGTTCGTGGCGGGCTCGACGCTGGTGACGAAGGCCTACGCGCCCGCGGAGCGCGCGCGCACGCAGGCCGCCAACGACTTCCTCGTGTTCGGCACCGCGGCCGTCACCTCGCTATCGTCCGGGCAGCTCCTCCATCATCGGGGCTGGCAGGTCGTGCTGGGGACGGCGGCGGTCATGCTGCTCGCGGCGCTGGCGGGATCCTTCTGGCGCCCACGCGCCGCGAGCCCGACCGGGCGCTCGGGTCTCGCCGCGGCGGAGTGACTCGAGCGCCGAGCCCTTCGGCGGTTTTCGTCGCCTCGGTCAGGCCAGCCCGAAGCCGTGGCGCCGGATGAACGGCCCGAAGTTGTGGCGCTCGGGAACGGAGTACTGCCGCGCCTTGTCCTCCGACCAGCCGTACGGCTCGGTGTAGCCCCAGCGATCAACGAAGCGCTGACTTTCCCGCGGCGTGGCGTGGCGCGCCTCGCGGCGCCGGTCGTAGCT
Source organism: Candidatus Rokuibacteriota bacterium (assembly GCA_003221595.1). Classification (GTDB taxonomy): domain Bacteria; phylum Methylomirabilota; class Methylomirabilia; order Rokubacteriales; family CSP1-6; genus AR31. The sequence continues at coordinate 11,243 of QHSM01000474.1, forward strand.
CTCGAGCTCCTCGGCGAGCTTGCTGTCGTCGTAGCAGTCGGTGTGGACCGTGAGCGCGGTCGGCAGCCGCATGCTGATCCAACCCGTCTGGCTCGGATAGCCGACCGTGAGCCCCGCGAGGGGGAACACACCGGGCGGCAGCGCGAGCAGGTCCGCGAGCTTCTCGACGTGATTGCGCACCACGCTGATCGGACAGCAGCCGAGGCCGAGCGCCTCGGCGGCGGTGATGAAGCTCTGCAGCACGAGGCCGGCGTCGACGGCGGCGTTCATGAACATGTCGAGCGTGTCGTTGGGAAACGGCCGGTCCCGCAGCTCGCTCACCCGCCGCAT
>QHSM01000475.1 GCA_003221595.1 Candidatus Rokuibacteriota bacterium
CGATTGCTCAGGGCTGGTCCGGTACGTGTACGCGCAGGTCGGCGTCGAGCTTCCTCACAATGCCGCGAAGCAGTACGCGCTCGGCGCGCCGGTGTCGCGCGAGGAGCTCCTTCCGGGCGACATCGTCTTCTTCGATCGCCTGCGTCACAACGGAATCTACATCGGCGATGGCCGGTTCATCCACGCCCGGCAAACGGGCAAGCGCGTGGCCATCGCCGGTCTCGACGAGGCGTGGTACGCCGAGCGCTGGGTCGGTGCGCGCCGGATCGAGCCGCTCCAGCCGGTCGGCGACGATGAGGAACGGTGATGGAGCTTGCGGATCACCTGGTGCCGGGGGCGGGCAGCTGCATCAGCTGCAGGATGTTGCCGTCGGGATCCGCGAACGTCGCGACCCAGCCTCCCCACTCCTCCCGCTCCGGCGGGCGAGAGAACACCACGCCGGCGTGCGTCAGCCGCGTGTGCGCGGCCTGGATGTCGGCGACCGTCAGGTTGAGCATGACACGCAGGGGCTCGCGGCTCACGCCGCGGACCCCGGCGTGAACGCCCACGCTCAGACGCACGCCGCTCCAGTCGAAGTTGACGAAGTCGGACTTGTCGGAGCGCGGAGTGAGCCCGAGCGTGTCGCGATAGAAGCGCGCCATCGCGGGAAACCGGTCGGCCTCCGTCCACACCAGCACCCCGGCCAGTCCTTCGATCGTCGCCTGTGCCATGAATGCCTCCTCGGGTCGCTCCGCCCCGACCGACTCTAACGGTGCTACGATTGCGCCCATGACAGAACATGCGGGCGTCTCCGTGACGGCTCCGGTCGAGCGGCGCGTCGAGGTCGCGCCCGGCGTCTTCCTCCACGCCGAGCAGCGGGCGGGCGAGCGCGCCGCCGCGCCGTTCGTGCTGGTGCACGGACTGGCGTCGAACGTGCGGCTCTGGGACGGCGTCGCCGCGTATCTGCACGCGCTGGGCCACACGGTCGTCGCGATCGATCAGCGGGGCCACGGCCGGTCCGACGCTCCGGAGGGGGGCTACGACCTCGACACGGCGATCGCCGACCTTCGCGCGCTGATCGGGGCGTTCGGGCTCGAGCGGCCGGTCCTCGCCGGCCAGTCCTGGGGCGGCACGGTGGTGCTGGAAGCGGCGTGGCGACGGCCCGAAGCGGTTCGCGGCATCGCGTGCGTCGACGGCGGCGTGGTCGACCTGGCCCAGTCGTACCCGGTGTGGGAAGACTGCCTCGCGAAGCTCACGCCGCCGGCGCTCGACCACCTCACGCTGGCCGAGCTCGAGGCGCGGATCCGCAAGGGCGTGCCGCACTTCACCGACGACGCCATTCACGCCTACCTGCACTGCTTCCGCACGCGCGCCGACGGGACGATCGAGGCGCGGCTGTCCCGGAGCCATCACCTCTCGATCCTCCGATCGCTCTGGGAGCATCGTCCCTCGACGCGCTGGGCGACCTTGAAGACGCCGGCGCTCCTGATGCTGGCCGATGCCGGCGACCAGGCGCGAACCGGGGCCAAGCGGCGCGCCGAGGCGGCGGCGCTCGCGGCGGGAGGCCCGCTGCGCTCGGTCTGGTTCTCGCCGGGTCACCACGATCTGCATCTCGAGTTCCCGTCGCGCGTCGGCGACCTCCTGGCCGGCGCGGTGCGGGAGGGATTCTTCGCGTGAGCTCCCGCTTGCCGCGCATCCTGGCGATCATGGGATCGGGCGAGACCGCGCCCACCATGGTCACGCCCCATCGCGAGATCGTCGCGCGACTCGGCGACCCGACGCCCCGGGCGGTCCTGCTCGACACCCCTTACGGATTCCAGGAGAACGCGTCGGAGATCACCCAGCGAGCCATCGAGTACTTCAGTCATCGCGTCCAGCTCACGATCGAGCCGGCCGGTTTTCTGGGTCCGCTCGCCCCCGATCAGACGGAGCGCACGCCGATCGCCGAGGCCAGGGCGCTCTCGCGGCTTCGCACGGCCGGCTTCGTCTTCGCGGGGCCGGGGAGCCCGTCGTACGCGCTGTCGGTGTGGAAGGGATCGCCGGTGCCGGAGGCCCTGTCCGCGAAGCTCGCCGAGGGAGGCGCCGTCGTGTTCTCGAGCGCGGCGGCCCTGACGCTCGGACGCTTCAGCGTGCCGGTGTACGAGATCTACAAGGTCGGCCAGCCCGTGCACTGGCTCGACGGTCTCGATCTCATGAAGGCGGCCGGCTTCGAGGGCTCGTGTGTGGTCATCCCGCACTACGACAACGCCGAGGGCGGCACCCACGACACGCACTTCTGCTACCTGGGCGAGCGCCGGCTGTCGGCGATGGAGGCGATGCTTCCCGACGACGCCTGGGTGCTCGGCATCGACGAGCACACCGTGCTGGTCGTCGATCTGGAGGCGCGAACCGTCGTGGTGTCCGGGCGCGGCGGCCTCACAGTCCGCCGGCGCGGCGCCTCACAGGTCTTTGCCGCCGGCCAGCGGCTCGAGCTCGACGCGCTGCTGGCGGCCGCTCGCGGCGACGCCACCCGCGCCCGCGCTTCCGAGCCCGCACGCGCCGCGGCGGGCGCGGGCGCGGCGGAGGCCGAGAAAGCCCCGGGGCAGCGGTCGCCGCTGCTCGCCGAGGTGGCGCGGCTCGAGCAGGCGTTCGAGTCGGCCATTGCCGGTCGCAAGGCCTCCGAGGCCGCCGAGGCCATTCTGACCCTCGACCGCGCGATTGCCGAATGGTCGGCGGACACGCTGCAGACCGACGAGCCCGATCGAGCTCGGGCCATCCTGTACTCGCTGGTTCAGCGGCTGGGCGAGGCCGCCGCGGGCGGTCTTCGCGACCCGCGCGAGCTCCTGGCTCCGCTGGTCGAGAACCTCATCACCCTTCGAGGCGAGCTGCGCGCCGCGCGCGCCTTCGAGCTCGCCGACCGGGTGCGCGACCGCCTGATCGCGGCGCGAATCGAGCTGCGCGACACGCCGGGGGGTACCGTCTGGGAGCTGCGAGAGTAGGCCGGCACCCGGCTGCGGCCGGGCGCTGAAACGCGCTGAGGGGCGGCTCGTCACCGCCCCTCAGCGTCCAGCCGAATGGCGCGAGGCTCAGTGAGCCCCGCGCCGAAGTTGCCGCTACGCGCCGCCGTTTCGCGAGGCGTGATAGCCGGCGTTCCGCAGCACGCGACCCGGATGGGCCCCCGTGTGCTCGCCCTTCTCGAGCAGCACCTCGCCGTTCACGACCGTGTAGTGGATCCCGTCGGCCAGCTCGCGCATCCGCCAGCCGTTCGCCGGGAAATCGTGCACGACGTCTTCCTTCCGCGGGGCGACCGTGTCCGGGTCGAAGACGACCAGATCCGCGACCATCCCGGGCTGCACGAGGCCGCGGTCGTAAATGCCGAACGCCGACGCCGAGTCGAACGTGAGACGCTGCACGGCGCGCTCCAGGGACATGATTTTCTTCTCGCGCACCCAGTAGCCAAGCAGGCGCGTGGGATTGCTGACGTTCGAGTGGAACTGCACGTGCGCACCGCCATCGGTGAGGCCGACCACGGCGTAGGGGCTTCCCAGGATCTGCGCCACCGCCTCGGTGTCCATGTTGATCTCGCCCAGGCAGAAGCCCGTCTCGAGCTCCTCTTCGACGGCCAGATCGAGGAACGCGTCGACCGGGTGCTTGCCCTGCGCCTTGGCGATCTCGGCGATGTGCTTGCCGGCGAGCCCGCGGTTCTTCGCCAGCTTGGGCTCCTCGACGACCATGAGGTCCCAGCGCTGCGAGAACGTCGAGTCCGGACCCAGCGGCGCGTCGACCTCGGCACGGAGCTTCGCGCGGATCTCCGGGTCGCGATACGCGCGCATCTTTTCCGCATCGGGTCCCTGGAGGATCGGGAGCCACGTGGGCATGCTTCGGAACACCTGGCAGTTCTTCATTGTGAAGCGATTGAGAATACTGCCGGGATTGCAGAGCGGGATCGCCCGGATTCCCTGCTTCGCGGTCTCCTCGACGTGCCTCAGGTGCTCGCGCCACCGCCCGGGCTGCCGCGCCTGCTCGAGCAGGGTGTTGTACATGATGGGTCGGCCGCACGCCTCCGAGATCCGGGACAGCAGCCGATCCTTCAGCTCGGGGTTGGTGCCGCCGCCGCACTGGATCACGCCGGTGCCGGCCTCGCGGAGCACGTCGGCCAGCGCGAACAGCTCGGACTCCGGCGCGCAGGCGGCCGGGATGCGCTTACCCGCGATGTCGAAGTGGTTCATGTTCCGGGTGATCGACAGGCCGAGCGCGCCGGCGTCGATCGACTCGCGCACCAGGCGACGCATGACCTCGAGCTCGGCGTCCGTCGCGGCGCGGTCGGAGCACTCCTCGCCCATGGCGTAGAGCCGGACGGCGGAATGGCCGACGAGCGTGCCGACGTTCACCCCGAGCCGCTGCCCGATCGCGTTCATGTACTGGGGGAAGCTCTCCCAGTTCCACGGCACGCCGGCCTGGAGGACGTCCATCGGGATCGCCTCGACGTACGACAGCATGCCGGCCAGCTTCTCGCGCGCCTCGGCCTTGACCGGCGCGAGCGCCAGCGAGCAGTTGCCGATGATGACCGTCGTGGAGCCGTGATGGCAGGAGTAGGTGCACAGCGGGTCCCACACGACCTGCGCGTCGTAGTGGCAGTGATTGTCGACGAAGCCTGGCGCGATGGCCCGACCGTCGGCCTCGATGGTCTGGCGCGCGGAGCCGCTGAGACGCCCCACCTCGACGATCTTGCCCCCGGCCACGGCGACGTCGCCGTGATACGCGGGCCGACCCGAGCCGTCGATGACGCGTCCGTTCTTGATGAGCAGGTCGTAGGCCATGCCGTTGCTCCTCTCCTTGCTGCCTCTCGCTACTGCCTCCAGCTGCCTCGCACCGTGGGGCCCCCGCCCCACGTCACGGAGGGGATGGTAGCTCAGAAGGGGCCAGATTGGCCATGACGTTCGCCAGGAGCCGCAGCCCGACGTCGTCGGCCAGCGTCATGATGGACTCCGGGTGGAACTGGACGGCCGCCAGCGGGGCCGTCCGGTGCTCGACCGCCATGACGACCCCGTCGTCGGTCTGGGCGGTCACCTCCAGGACGCCGGGAAGCTTTTGCCGCAGCGCGTAGAGCGAGTGGTAGCGGCCGGCGACGAACTCCCGCGGGAACCCGGCGAAGAGGCGCCCGCCCAGCACCTGGATCCGCGAGGCCTTGCCGTGAACGGGCGGATCGAGGACTCCAAGCGCGCCGCCGAAGTACTCGACCATGCCCTGGAGCCCGAGGCACACGCCGAAGGCCGGGATGCGCCGGCGGACCAGCGCGTCGATGGTGCCCGCCACGTCGAAGTCGCGCGGGGCGTGTGCACGAACGAGTCCTGGTGATCGACGAGGAGCACCCGCCGGCCCGAGCTCGGCCGCGCCACCACCGGCGGCCGCGCCTGCGCCGTGCGGCCGCGGCGGATCGTGTCGAGGAAGACCGACGCCTTCAGCTCCGTCTCCGCCTCCTCGGCCTCGGGGTCGGAGTCGTAGAGCAGCGTGGCGCCTGCGCGGACCTCCGCGATCCCGTGCTTGACGCGGATGGTGCGGAGGGTGAGCCCGGTGTTGAGGTTGCCGTCGAAGCCCATCACGCCGACCGCGCCGCCGTACCAGGCCCGCGACGAGCGCTCGTGGTCCTCGATGAATTGCATCGCCCACGCCTTCGGGGCCCCGGTGACGGTGACCGCCCACGCGTGGGCCAGGAACGCGTCCAGCGCGTCGAACTCGGGCCGGAGGCGCCCCTCCACGTGGTCCACCGTGTGGATGAGACGCGCGTACATCTCGATCTGCCGGCGGCCGATGACGCGAACGCTCCCCGGGACGCAGATCCGTGACTTGTCGTTGCGATCCACGTCTGTGCACATGGTCAGCTCGGACTCGTCCTTGCCCGACGTGAGGAGCGCGACGATCTGGGAGGCGTCTGCAATCGGATCGCTGCCCCGCGCGATCGTCCCCGAGATCGGGCACGTCTCCACGCGGTCGCCGTCGACCCGCACGTACATCTCGGGCGAGGCGCCCACGAGGTACTCCGCCTCGCCGAGGCTGATGAGAAAGCCGTACGGCGACGGGTTGCGCTCGCGCAGCCGCCGAAAGAGCTCCGAGGGCGGCAGCGGGCACGCCTCGCGGAAGGTCTGGCCCGGGACGACCTCGAAGAGATCGCCGCGCGCGAACGACTCGCGCGCCACGCGGACCATGGCCGCGTACTCCCCGGGCGCGTGATCGCCCCGGCCGGGCACGCGCGTGGTCCCGACGTACGGCGCCGCGCTCCCCGTTCGCGGCAGGCCCGCGGTCGAGCGGCCGCCGACCTCGAACTCGTAGCGCCGCACCGTCGCGAGCTCGCGACGGTGGTCGACGATGACGAGCTCGTCCGGGAGATAGAGGAGAAGGTCGCGCTGGTCGGGCGGTCGCTCGAGGCGGAGGCGGATCGGCTCGAACTGGAACGCAAGGTCGTAGCCGAAGGCGCCGTAGAGGCCCAGGTGCGGCTCGTCCGCGTGGTGGAAGAGCGCGCCGAGCGCCCGCAAGAGTGAGAACACCGAGGGCTGGCGGCTGCGCTCCTCCTCGACGAAGCGGCCCGCGGGCGCTCGAACGGCGCCCTCGAGCGAATCCTCGGTCGCCGACACCCGCTCGACGGCGTCGAGCGAGCGGAGCGCCGCCGCGATGGGGGCGAGCAGCACGCGCCCCCGGGCGTTGAGAGCCTCCAGGCGAAAGTCGCGATTGCGAGCGGTTAGCGCGAGCGGCGGGTCCACGAAGCCCATGTCCCAGCGCGTGTAGCGCCCGGGGTATTCGTAGCTCGAGGCCAGGAGCACCCCGCGGTGGGCGTCGAGCGCCTCGACGACCGGCTCGATCGCGTTCGCGACGGGGATCTCGTCGACCGTTCGATGGACGCGGATCCCGCCCGCGGTCTCGTACGTGGTCGCGGTCATACAGCCTCCTCAGGGCGAGGAGCCGGCCGGCGCGGGGCGGTAAATCGCAAAAGCCGCCCCGGGCAGGGGCGGCTCCGTTCTCTTCTTGGCTCGCGCGGGTACTAGAAGACGGGGCCGCCCTCGGGGGAGGGCCACCACCACATCCAGTGCGCGTTCGAGCTGATCAGCATCACGGCGGGCATGGTCGCAGGGGCGGGCGCCCCTGTCAAGAGGCGGAGGCGGTTGTCAGCGAGAGGCGCGGTGCGCGAGGCCGAGGGTCCGGAACACGTCGAGCCGGACGACGGCCCAGCCGAGAGCGCGCAGGTGGTTGTCGATCTCGTTCATGAGCCGGCGGTCGCCGCGGCGGCGGTCGGGGCCTCGGGAGCGATCACCGGCGCCCCGCCGTTCCGACCGGCGCCGATCGAGAACGACGTCGACCGAGGCGTTGCCGGAAAAGGCGCGCTTGACGTACTCGTAGAGCTTCTGCCGGTCACGCTCGACGACCACGATCTGCTTGATGCTCTCGTCGTTGCCGCGGTGCTTGGGACCGTCGGTCCAGCTCTTCGGGAACGGATGGAACTGGGGCAGGACCTTGAGGGGGCCCTGGTCGAGGAACTTGGACAGCAGCACCCAGGTATCTCCGCCACACGCGGGGCATGACGAGGCTCCGATTTCAAAGCATGCCTCGCAATCGAGGCACAACGCCAGGCGGCGAAGCGGCAAATGCAGCGCGAGCGTCGTGCTTCGTGTGTGGCGGGAGTGTACCCGGACGCTATCAGATTTCATCAGAACGCCTGCGAGAGGGGCAAAACGGATGCCACCGGCAACACATAGCGGAAACGCCGCTATGGCAGGCGTTTAGATCCGAGCGCCGCCTCCCTCTCTCCGGGTCGAACCAGAATTGACCGGACAGTTCGGCATCAGGGTGGTCAAGGTTGTGCCGGGAACGACGGCTACGACGGCTGGCCGACGCGGCCGATCCAGGCGAGGTCGCGCGGCGATGGGCGGAAGGCGAGACGCCGGCGCAAGAGGCGCGCGGCGTCGTCGACACGTCCGAGGCGAAGCTGACAGGCCACCATCGTCTCCTCGAACAGCTCCCACTGGGCGTGGCTGCCGCCGACCCGGTGGATCTGGCCGTCCACGGGCTCGAGGTGGTCGAGAGCCCCGGCGTAGTCTCCGGACGCATAGGCCACCGTGCCCCGGACGAGCGGCAGGACCACCGCGCGGGCGATCGGGTGCCCCCGCGCGTCCAGCGCCTCCAGGCCGGCGATCAACGCCGAGATCGCCGCGGCGTCACCGATCGACGCGTACGCCAGGGCGGCGTGAATGTCGCCGAAGACGAAGCCCGGGCGAGTGACCCGCGCCGCAAGGTCGGCGAGGTGTCGCCAGGGTAGCGGCCCCGTCGGGAATTCGTAGACGCCGAACCGCCAGAGCAAGGCGGTGCCGTCGATCATGGCCAGGCGCGGGTTGGTCGAGCCCGCGATGTCGCGCTCGTAGATCGCGAGCGCTTCGTCCGGGCGGCCGCTCTGGAGCTCGAACAGCGCCAGGTGCCAGGCGAGGTGGCAGTGAAACGGGGCGAGCCGGTCGTAGCCCTCGAGCCACTGCGCCAGCGTCGCGATGCCGCCGGCGTTGTCGACCGTCTCGTAGCAGACGTGGGCGATGTTGTGGCTCGCGTTGGCGTTACCCGGATACTGCCGGAGCGAAAGCTCCGACAAGCGCCGCGACTCCGCGTAGCGGCCGACCTCGTGGTAGCCGAACCCGAGCGCGGACTGAAACCACCAGTCCTCGCCGTAGTCGGAGGCCAGGCGCTCGACGAACGCGACGCGATACTGCTCGCGGTCCGCGCGCCCGCTCAGGCCGATCGTGCTGGCCGCCTGGTTCACCAGCAGGGCGTCGCGGGGAAATTCCTTCACGTGCTCCTCGATCAGACCGAGCCCGCGAGCGCCCTCGCCGCCGACGATCGTGACCAGCGCCTCGACGTGCTGCCGCTCGCGCCGGGTCGTCCCGGCCGCCAGCGTGCGCGCCCGCTCGACCGCGATCTTCGCCGTCGCCCCGTCGCCCTGGAAGAGCGCGAAGAGCGCCCGGCCCGCGTGGGCGAGGGCGAATCCCGGGTCCGCCTCGACGGCGGCGGCGAACGCCTGATCGGCGCCGGCGCCATACGAGAGGAGCCGGTCCATGCCGTTCTGATAGTGCTCGGCGGCGCCGGCCGACGGCGTCGACAGCGGCAAACCGTAGCGATCGGCGACGCTCATGGGGTGTTGAGGTGGTTGAGGGCCAGGCCCGGACGCGGCCACTCGAACGACACGAGCGTGCCGCCCATCGACAGGGTCGCGAAGGCGGTCCTCAGGTCTCGACCGCCGAAGCAGACGTTGGTGACCATCATGTCCGGCAGCGTGTACTGATCGACGCGACTGCCGTCGGGCCAGATGTCGCTGACCGCGCCGGTGATGAGCGTCGCCACGCCGATGTGCCCTTCGCGGTCGACCGCCAGCGAGTCGAACATCTGGTAGCCGCCAAGCCCCGCGACGACCGTGCCCTTCTCGCCGCGATACGTTCCGTTCGCCGACTCGATCTCGCCGGGCGCCGAGAGACTGAACGCCCAGCAGCGCGCCGTCGGCGTCTCGACGACGTAGAGCGTGCGCTCGTCCGGCGACAGGCCGATGCCGTTCGGCCGCTCCAGCGGGAAGATCGCCTCCTTGATCATCGAGCCGTCGGCCCTGGCGTAGTAGACCGCGCCGCGATCCATGTCGCGCTCGCGCGTCTTGCCGAGATCGGTGAACCAGAATCCGCCGGCGCGGTCGAACACGAGGTCGTTGGGTCCGCAGAGCCTGCGCCCATCGCAGGCGTCGTAGAGCGTCTCGAACTTTCCGGTCTCGGGATCGACCACCTGGATGAGGCCGCCGGCGTAGTCGTCGGCCTGCGCGATGGGGAACATCTTCCCGGGCCGCTCGACGAACTTGAGCCCGCCGTTGTTCGTCACGTAGATCTTGGAGCGCGGCCCCATGGCGGCGCCGTTGGGGCCGCCGCCGAGCGTCGCGACGACGCGCACCTTGCCGTCGGGCGTCACGCGCGAGAGGGTTCGCCGCTCGATCTCGACCAGCATCACCGAGCCGTCGGGCATGGCCACCGGGCCCTCGGGAAAGCGCAGACCCGACGCGACCTGCTTGACCGCCGGCTGGATCGTCTTCGACTCCATCGCTGGATTCCTCCGCGTCAGTGTGCGTTGCCGGCGAGCAGCCGCGCGAGCGCGCTCACGTCCGGCGCGATCTCGAGCGTCTGCACCGCGGCCAGCACCGACTCCGCCCGCTCGCGGGACAGCACGCGCGCGGCGCAATCGTGAAACTTGGTCGTCAGCTCGGCGTCGCTCAAGGGATGCTGGGGCTGGCCCTTCGCCAGCCGCACGCTCTTCACCAGGCGCCGGCCGTCGGCGAGCTTGATCGCCACCTCGGTGAACCGCGTGGGCAGGCTCTCGCGGCTGGTCTGATCCGGATGGACGAACATCCGTACCTTCGGCATGAAGGCCTTCACGTCGGAGCGCCGGACACGCTCCTCGGCGAACTGGGCGAGTCCCACCGTGCGATCGAGCAGCGCGACCGAGACGCAGTACGGCATCGAGAACTTGCCCTGCAGCCCGGTCTCGGCCTGATCGTAGATGAGCTGGTGGGGCGCCATGTAATTGACGCCGCACTCGACGGACACGACCGCGGCCGGATCGATGGCGTGCTCCTCCGCCAGCGCGAGCGTCGCGTCCAGCGCCTGGTGCGTGCTGGCGCAGGCCGGGAACCGCTTGACGCCGATGCCCGGATCGACGAGATCGTGCGGCGAGCCGAGGCCGGCGGTCGTCAGATCCCAGGCCGGGCGATTGCCGGTGACGTGCGTGGCCCCGAAGCCGTCGCCGTGCTCGAGGGCTCGGGGATTGCCCGTGAAGCCGGCCTCGGCGAGCAGGGCGGCTTCGATTCCGCACCGCGCGGCGTGGCCGACGTGCAGCGGCTTGCAATCGGTCCCGAAGTTCGCCTTGATGCCGCTCGCCATGGACGCGGCGATGGCCAGCGCGTGGGCGGTCCGCTCGGTCGAGAGGCCGAGAAGCTTCGCGGCCGCGGCGGCGGCGCCGAAGATGCCCAGCACGCCCGTCGCGTGCCAGCCGATCTCGTAGAGGGCGGGGTTCAGGGCGCGCCCGAGCTTCGCTTCGATCTCGACGCCGGCCACGAATGCCGTGACGAGCGCCGCGCCCGAGGCGCGCCGCCGCTCCGCCAGCGGGAGCGCCGCCGCGAGGATCGGCACCGACGGATGTCCGGACAGCGATTGATTCAGGTCGTCGTAGTCCAGGGCATGAGAGGACGTGCCGTTCGCGAGGGCGGCGTCCTCGGTGGAGGATGGCCCGGCGCGCCGCGCCGACCGCGGCCTCGGGGAGCTTGTCGAATGCCTCGGTCGCCACGTAGCTCGCCAACTGCTCGATGACCGAAAGACCACCCGGCCGCTGGCTCGTCATGTCGTCCTCCCGTTTTGGCGCGCAGTCGAGACTCGCTCGATCCGGTGCGCGCGTAGGATACTAGAAGAGCCATGTCGGTCGAGTTGATTCGCGAATACTGGGGGTATCATCACTGGGCCAACCGGCGGCTCTTCGACGTGGTGGCGGCGCTGGGCGAGCCGGCGGCCGGGCGCGAGGTCGGCAGGCAGTTCAGCGAGCCCACGCTGCGCGCGATGCTCGTGCACCTGTACGGCGCCGACTGGTTCTGGCTCGAGACGTGGCGCGGTCGGCCCCCGGCGATCGTGCGCGGCGACCCCACGTACGGTCTCGACATCCGCGCGCTCGACGATCTGCGACGCCGCTGGGACGCGCTCGAGGCCGACCAGCGCGGCTATCTCGCGGATCTCGTCGAGATCGATCTGTGGAAGCCCGTCGACGGCACGACGCCGGAGGGCCGGATCTTCAGCCGTCCGCTGGGTATGCTGCTCCTCCACGTCCCGACCCATGCGGCCCATCACCGGAGCGAGCTGGCCACCATGCTCACGATGGTGAGCGCGCCGCCCCCGGACACCGGAATCAACTCCTACTACCGCGAGAAGTCGCAGGCGGGGAGCTGGTGATGGCCGAGCTGGTCACGATTCCGGCCCGCTCGGGGAAGGCGGCGCGCGTGAGCGCGGGCCAGCGGATCAAGGTCATCAACAGCTCCGGCACCCAGGTGGTCGACGCCTGGGCCTTCAACGCGCTCGACCTGACGGAGTGGATGTCGATGGAGGCGAGCCGCGCCGCGTTCATGAAGCTCGCGGCCACCGTCGGCGACACGTTCGTCACGAATCAGCGGCGCCCGATCATGACCCTGGTCGAGGACACCTCGGGATGCGCGCACGACACGCTCATGGCGCCCTGCGACCGGTGGCGCTACGGCCTTCTGGGGGTCGAGGGTTACCACGACAACTGCCGGGACAACCTGCACGCGGCGCTCGCGAACCTCGGCGTGGTGATCCGGGCCACCCCGCCCTCGCTGAACCTGTTCATGAACATTCCGTGGACGGCCGACGGGCGCCTGGCGTGGGGCGAGCCCGCGGCCAGCCCCGGCAGCTACGTGGTGTTCAGGGCAGAGATGGATCTCGTCGTCGCCCTGTCCGCGTGTCCCCAGGACATCCTGCCGATCAACGGTCGTAGCGGCCGGACGACCGACGCCCACTTCATCGTTCAATAGCGCTCGTCGGGCCGGGCCGGTCAGCGGTCGCCGAAATCGACCGCGGTCGAATTGCCGCCGCAGACGACGACGCCGACCTGCTCGCCGGGCTCCGGCACGTAGGCGCCGCTCAGAAGCGCGGCAAGCGCGGCCGCGCCGCCGGGCTCGGCGGCGATTCGCACGGTCTGCCACAAGGCGTCCTGGGCCCCCCGGATCGCCGCGTCGCTCACGAGGACGACCCGCGCGACGTGAGCCCGCGCGATGGGGAACATGAGCTCGCCGACCCGCCGCGGCGCGAGCGAGTCCGCCGCGATGCCGCCCGCGGGAGCGTCGACCGGCCGGCCCGCCTTGAGGGCCTCCGTCAGTGTGGGCGCCAGCTCGGGCTCGACGCCGACGACCCGAGCGTCGCCCGCGTACCAGCCGGCCACGCCGCCGATCAGCCCGCCGCCGCCGACAGACACCAGCACCGTGTCGAGCGCGGGCGCCTGTCCGGCGAGCTCCATGCCGAGCGTGCCCTGGCCGAGCACCGTTTCCGGCTGATCGAACGCGTGCACCGGGAGCGCGCCCGTCTCGGCGACCCAGTTCTCGCTGGCCGCGAGCGCGTCGGCGTAGCGCTCGCCCACCACGGTGACGTCGGCGCCGTACGCGCGGATCTGCTGGACCTTCGCCGGCGACGACACGGTCGGCACGAAGATCTTCGCCCGCACGCCCAGGCGCATCGCCGCGTAGGCGACGGCGGCGCCGTGGTTACCGCCGGAGGCGGCCGCGACGCCGACCGCGGGCAGCGAGCGCAGGAGCAGATTGGCGAACGCGCCCCGCGCCTTGAACGATCCGGAGTGCTGCAGGAGCTCGAGCTTGAGCGTGAGCGGAAAGGGCGGAAGCCCGAAGTCCGCGCCGCTGAGGGCGAGCGTCGGCGTGACGCGCACGTACGGCGCGATGACGGCGCCCACCGCCTCGATGCGCTTCTTGTCGATCGACACTCCGCCGCTCCTCTCCGGCGCTCGCCGCCGCACGCATCTTGACATGGACTTAGTCGATTGGCAAAGTGGCGAATATGCTTTCCGTCGACGTCGCCAAGGCGCTGGCCAACGAGCGCCGCCTCCAGATCCTCGGCTGGCTCAGGACGCCGCGGGCGCACTTCCCGCCCCAGGTCGACGGCGACCTCGTGCGCGACGGGGTGTGCGGCGTGTTCATCGCCCAGAAGCTCGGCGTCAGCCAGCCGACCGCCAGCGAGCATCTGAAGATCCTGGCCCAGGCCGGGCTCGTGCGCGCCCGGCGGGTCAAGCAGTGGACGTTCTACAAAAGGGACGAGAAGCGCATCGCCGAGGTGAAGCGCGCGTTTCGTTCGACCTGGTAGCGATGGCGGTCCCGGCCGGGCTCTGAAGCCTGTGTTAGCATCGCGGCGCCATGCCGATGCCACGGAGCACGGAGCGATTCCTCACCACGCACACCGGGAGTCTTCCGCGTCCGTCGGACCTGATCCGGATGATGTTCGCGAAGGAGGAAGGCGTGCCGGTCGATCCGGCCGCCCTGGGCGCGCGTATCCGCGCCGCCGTCGGCGAGATCGTCAAGAAGCAGGTGGAGGCCGGCGTCGCGATCGTGAATGACGGTGAGATGAGCAAGCCGAGTTACGCGACCTACGTCAAGGACCGCCTGAACGGCTTCGGCGGCGCGAGCCATCCGCTGCAGTACCGGGACCTGGTGGACTTCCCCGAGATGGCCAAGCGCGTCTTCGGCGATCCCGGGCGATCCCGCCGCCGGACGCCGGCGTGTGACGGGCCGATCAGCGTGCGCGACCCGCGCGCCGCCGAGGCCGACACGGACAATCTGCGGGCGGCGTGTGACGCGGCGAAGGCCGAGCACGCGTTCCTGTCGGCGGCGTCCCCGGGCGTCATCTCGCTGTTCTTCCGCAACGACCATTACCCGAGCCACGAGGCGTACCTGTTCGCGATCGCCGACGCCATGCGGCCGGAGTACGAGGCGGTGGCGCGAGCGGGCGTCGACCTGCAGGTCGATTGTCCCGACCTCGGGATGGGGCGGCACATCCAGTACGCCGACCTGAGCCTCGACGAGTTCCGCCGGATGGCCCGCCTGCACGACATCGTCTTCACCGCGCGGCCGGCCGGCATTTCCTTCGAGGCCGCCAATCCGCGACACGCGCACGAGTGGCGGCTGTTCGAGCGCGTGAAGCTGCCCGCGGGCAAGGTCCTCATCCCGGGCGTGCTCGACTCGACGACCAACTTCATCGAGCACCCGGACCTGGTGGCCGAGCGCATCGGCCGCTACGCGCGGCTGGTCGGCCGCGAGAACGTCGTCGCCGGGACGGATTGCGGCTTCGGCACCTGGGTCGGCCAGGCGGCCGTCGACCCGGACATTGCCTGGGCCAAGCTCGCCAGCATGGCCGAGGGCGCGCGGCGGGCGACGCGGGAGTTCTGGTAGAACGCCGACCGGCCCCGATCCGATGAGCAGGCAGACGGGCTTTCCCGTGATTACAGACGATGCGCTCGCCGCGCTCCGCCGGCGCATCGGCCAGCCCGTGCGCCGTCCAGAGGCGTACATCGAGACCGCCACGCGGGACGCCGTGCGCCACTGGGCGGCCGGGATCGGCGACCGCAATCCCTTCTGGCTCGATGCCGGCGTGGCGCCGCCCACGATCCTGTTCGCGATGGACCGCATCGTCTCCGGCTATGTGGGCGGCCTGCCCGGAATCCACGCGATGTACGGCGGCACCGACTTTCGCTGGCAGCGGCCGATCCGGATCGGCGACACGATCGTGGGCGAGAGCGTGCTGCTCGATCTGGTGGAGAAGCCGTCCCGCTTCGCGCGCCGGGCGATCCAGCAGACCTACCGGACGACGTTCCGGAGCCAGGCCGGCGACGTCGTGTGCGAGGCCGACTCCTGGTGCTTCCGCACCGAGCGCGACACCGCCCGCGAGCGCGGCAAGTACCAGGCGGCCGAGCCGCCGCGCTACACCGCGGGCGAGATCGACGCGATCGCCGCGGCGTATGGCAAGGAAGCGGCGCGCGGACGGGCGCCCCGATCCTGGCGCGAGGTGGCGGTCGGCGACGCCGTGCCCGAGCTCGTCAAGGGACCGCTGACGGTGACGTCCGTCATCGCGTTCGTGCAGGGGTGGGGCAGTCTCTACGTGCGCGCCCACGGGCTCGCCTTCGAGATGTTCGAGCGCCATCCGGCTCTCGGCATCCCGAATCCGGCCGGCGTCCCCGAGCCGCCGGAGCGCGTGCACTGGGATGAGGCGATGGCGCGGGCGGTCGGCGTTCCCGGCGCCTACGACTACGGGCCCGAGCGCGTCGCCTGGCTCGGACACCTGGTCACCAACTGGATGGGCGACGCCGGATTCTTGCGCCGGCTCAACGTCCGCGTGCTCCGGCACAACCTGATCGGCGACACGACGTGGTGCCGCGGGACCGTGTCCGGCAAGGACCCCGATGGCGTCGTGCACCTCGCGCTGCGGGCCGAGAACCAGCGCGGCGAGACGACGGCCTCGGGGTCGGCGACGGTGGTCCTGCCGGAGCGGCCCGCCGGAGCGTGAGATGGCGGGCCTGCTCGACGTCCGCAGCTATCCCGACGTGCTGCGCGCCTTCCGCTGGGACGCGCTCTGGGAGCTGTTCGACGGCGATCGCGATCGGCTGAACCTGGCCCACGAGTGCGTCGATCGCCACGTCGGGCGCGGCCCGGCGCTGCGCATCAAGTTCGACGACGGCCGGTCGGAGACGCACAGCTTCCGGGATCTGGCCGCGTGGTCGTCGCGCTTCGCGAACCTCATCGCGCGGCGAGGCGTGGAGCGCGGCGATCGCGTCGCGGTCATGCTCGACCCGTCGCTGCCGTTCTACGGCGCGGTCTTCGGCGCGGTCAAGCGCGGCGCCATCGCGGTGCCGCTCTTCACGCTCTTCGGGCCCGACGGCGTCGCCGCGCGCGTCGAGGACTGCCGGCCGAAGCTCCTGCTCGTGGAGCAGGACGCGCCGCGCTGGCGCGCGATCTTCCCGAATCTCGACGTGCTCTCCGTGGACGATCTGGTCCCGCGCCTCGCCGACGAGCCCGACCGCTACGCGCCCGACACGGCGGCGAACGACCTCGCGGTGTTCCAGTACACCTCCGGCACGACGCGCGCGCGCCCGGCCGCGATCCGCCACACGCATCGCTCGGTGGTCACGCTGATGGTCGGCGCGCTCTACGGCGTGGGGCTCGAGCGGGGCGATCGATACTTCTGTCCATCCTCACCGGCCTGGGGCCACGGCCTCTGGCACGGCACGATCGCGCCGCTGGCCCTCGGCATTCCGGTCGGCGCCTACTCCGGCAAGTTCCAGGGCACGCGGATGATCGAGGCGCTCGCCGAGTTCGAGATCACGAACGTCGCCGCGGCGCCCACCGTGTTCCGGATGCTGCGCCAGGCCGGGTTCTCCGCCGACGCGGCGCGCACGATCCGGAAGCTGTCATTCACCGGCGAGCCGATGGACGGGGACACGTTCGAGTGGCTCGAGCGGACGCTCGGCTTTCCGCCGTGCGGGATGTACGGCAGCACCGAGGTCGGCGTCGTCGTCGTGAACTATCCGGGATTCTCGGGCCACGAGGTGCGGCCGGGCGCGCTCGGCAAGCCGGCGCCGGGCTGGGAGGTCGCCGTCGTGGGTGACGACGGCGCGGTGCTCGGCCCGGGCCGGCCGGGCGAGATCTCCGTGCGCCGAAAGGGCGAGTGGTTTCCGCTCAAGGACCGGGGGTGGGTCGATGCCGACGGCTACTTCCACCACAGCGGGCGCTCCGACGACGTCATCATCTCGGCGGGGTGGACGATGAGCGCGGTGGAGATCGAGGAGGTGCTGCGCAAGCACCCCGACGTGCGGGACGCGGCCGTCGTCGGCATCGCCGACGCGGGGCGGGGCCACGTGCCCAAGGCGTTCCTCGCCTCCGACCGGCGCGACGCCGCGTTCGCCGGCGAGATCCAGGAGTTCGTCAAGGCGCGCCTGAGCCGGCACGAGTATCCGCGGCTGGTCGAGATTCTCGACGAGCTGCCGAAAACGCCGGCCGGGAAGACCGACCGGAACGCGCTTCGCGGACGACGAGCCTCCGACGCGGGCGGATCGGCCGGCCAGACTAGCTCTGCGTGAGCGAGTAGTCCCAGACGAAGACGCGGTACTCGGCGGCCAGCGGCAGATCGGGAACCTCGAAGTACGCGCGCTGCCCTCCGCCGACCCCGCCGGGAATCGCCCAGATCCGCCGCTCCACCACGGTACCGGCGTCGTCGAGCGCCTGCACCAGCAGACGCACGAACTCGGCGTGCCCGCCCTGCTGGCTCGTGATGGAGCCGCTGAGCGTGCGGGCGCCGCCGGATGGGGCGCCGACCGTCCACTCGAGCTTGAAGCGCCGCTCCCAGCCCTCGGTCAGCGTCGTTACCGACATCGGCGTCCCTCGAAACGTGACGGCGGCGAAGACCCCGGCGGTGACGAGGACCAGGGCCAGGCCCGCGCCCCAGACGAGCTTTCGGACTGACGGCGCGATGGTGCCGCCTCCGTGACTCGGCCCCGCCTACCGATGCGCGCGGCCGAACTCGAGGATGCGGTCGCGCACGCGCTCGGGCGTCTGCTCCGGCGGCATCACGGTCCAGAACTCCGGCTGCGGCAGGAGCTCGCGCAGGTAGTGCGCCCCCGACGTGGCGTGCGCCGGATCGTCGCCGGGAATGATCAGCGCCGGCACCTTCATCGCCATCAGCTCCTCGGGCTCGGCGCCCGGCGGCGTGTCGCGATCGAAGAGCGCTCGGGCGCTCGCCGCCACCAGGCCGAGATAGCGATCGAGATCCTGCTCCTGGAACTCGTCGGCGAAGCGCGAGTCACGCACGATCACGGAGGCCCAGGGACCGGCTTCGGGGTCCTGCCAGAACGACTTGCCCGCGTGGGCGCGCTTGACGACGCCGGCCAGCCCGTTTTCACGCGTGAACCGGACGTGCCGCGCCAGCCGATCGCCGCCGTTCAGCTTCCAGCGATAGCCGCCGACGGGCCAGTGCAGGATCAGCCCCTGAGTGGCCTCGGGGAAGCGTGCGGCGAACGCCGTCGCCACCGAGCAGCCCATGCACCCGCCGAGGACGAACGCCTTTCTGATCCCGAGGTGATCGAGCACATGCTTGGCCTGCTCGGCGAAGAGCTGCCACGAGAGCCGCTCGACCCTTCCGCCGGAGGCGCCGGACTCGCGCCGGTCGTAGGCGACGACCGTGAACTCGCGGGAGAGACTGTCGAGCGGCTGCATGCCCTTCCAGACGCCGGCCGTGGACCACTTCTCCATCGTCGCGTCGAATCCGCCCGGAGCCAGCATCAGCAGAGCGGGTCCCGAGCCGCGCGTGACGTAGCTCACTTCCAGATGGTCGATCGTGGCGGTCGGCATCGTGTCCTCCTGGCCGAGCTCGAGGCCCTCCAGAGTCGAGCGGTGCCCGGAGCCTACTCCCGGGCGTAGAGAGCGTCAAACCTAGCCGGTGTCGGCGGTGAGATGGGCCGCCGCGATGCCGGCCACGGCGCACGCCTCGTCCTTGTCCGAGACGTCGCCGGAGATTCCGACGGCGCCGATCACCGCGCCGCCGTCGCCTTCCCGGATCAGCACGCCGCCCGGAGCGGGGACGACACGCCCGTCCGACATCGCGTTGAGCGCCGCGAAGAACGCCTGCTGCTGGGGCTGCTCGGCCACGCGCCGCGCGAAGGTCCGCGAGCCGGCGCCCATCCCGAGCGCGCCCCAGGCCTTGCCCGTGGCGATCTGCGGACGGATGATGCCGGCGCCGTCTTCGCGCGCGAACGCCTTCAGATGCCCGCCGGCGTCGAGGACGGCGACCGCCAGCGGCGCGCAGCCGGTCTCGCGCCCCTTCCGGAGCGAGGCTTCGACGATCGTGGTGGCTTGCTGCAGGCTCAGATCGGCCATGGGCGCTCCTCCGCTCGAAGATGAGATGCGCAGCATTGTATGCCGACGCGCGCCGATCAGAGGGCGCGCGCGCTCGTGCTACCATCGCGGCGTCTTCGAACCGGAGTCCCGACATTGCTCGAACAAAAGGAGCGGAGCATGAGGCTCGCTATCGGAATCGTCGCGGTCTTGCTGGCGTTCGCCCTCGGGGCGAGCCCGGCCGCCGCGCAAGGCAAGTCCGATCTCACGGTGGCCCTGTCGAGCTTCTCGACCGAGGTGCTCGACCCCGTCCTCGGCGGCCACGTGGTCAAGTACTACATGTCGCTGATGTTCGACTACCTCGTCGGCGTGACGCCGGACGGCCAGCTCTCGAGGGACACCGGGCTGGCGACGCGCTGGGAGCCGTCGTCCGACCACCGGCGCTGGACGTTCTATCTGCGCAAGGGCGTCAAGTTCCACAACGGCGACGAGGTGACCTCCGAGGACGTGAAATTCAGCCTGCAGCGGGCCATCGGCAAGCGCTCGACGACCGGCTACGCGGGGCCGCTGCGCGCGCTGTTCGCGGACATCGAGACGCCCGCGCCCGACCGGCTCGTCATCGTCACCAAGGATCCGACGCTGATCATCCCGACGTATCTGTCGCGCTCGCTCTCCACCGAGGGCATGATCCTGCCGAAGAAGTACATCGAGGCCGTCGGCGACGACGCGTTCGCGCAGAAGCCGGTGGGCAGCGGACCCTTCCGGTTCGTGGAGCAGGTGACCGGCTCGCACATCAAGCTGGCCGCCGTCGACAACCACTGGCGCATCGGCGTGCCGCGCTTCAAGACCGTCACCTTCAAGCTCGTCCCCGAGGAGACGACGCGGATCGCCCTTCTGCGCCGCGGTGAGGTCGACATCGCGGACGTGAGCCGCGAGCGGGTCAAGGAGCTCGAGCGCGAGGCGTTTCCGATCCACTTTCGCCGGGAGGAAGCCATCCTGACGATGTGGTGGGTCCTGCCGCGCGACGGCCAGCCGACCAAGGACAAGCGCGTGCGCGAGGCGCTGAACCTGGCGGTCGATCGCAACGAGGTCGCGCAGTCGATCTTCGCCGGCCACGCCGATCCGGCGTACGTGCCCCTGGGTCTCTCGTGGTCGTATCGCGACATCGGCTTCAAGGTGTCGTCCGAGATGCAGTACCCGTACGATCCGGCGCGGGCCAAGAAGCTCCTGGCCGACGCCGGATTCGCTTCCGGCTTCCCGCTCACCGTGCACGCCTATCAGCTTCCCGGGCTGCCCGAGGGCAAGGCGTTCGCCGAGGCGATCGCCGGGTACTGGCAGAAGATCGGCGTCCAGCCGAAGCTGGTCCCGGTCGACTATCCGGCGTTCCGGAAGAGCTGGTTCGATCGCGCCACGCCCGGCGCGGTCGGCTACTACAACGTCGCCAACCGCGACTGGATCGGCACCTACGCGCTCCTCGAGAAGCAGGCGTACTCGAAGTCGAAGGTGAGCGACACCGTGAACGACCCGGAGATCGACGGCATGATCGAGCAGGTCATGCGGCAGACCGACAAGGAGAAGATCGGCGTGCTGATGCGGAACGTCTACACACGCCTGCGCAGCGAGCACTACGGCGTGCCGGTCGTCTACCTGCACTCGCCGTACGCCGCCGCCAAGACGCTCGGCAAGTGGAACCCGGGCAACGTGATGTACGACTTCTTCATCGACGAGCTCGCGTCGTCGAAGCGCTGAGCGGGCGTGGCGCGTTTCGTCCTCGCGCGCCTCGTCCAGTCGCTGGTGGCCCTGGCCATCCTGTCCGTCGTCGTGTTCGTGCTGGCCCGGGCCACCGGCGATCCGCTTCATCTCATCCTGCCGATGTCGGCGAGCGAGGAGGACTACGCCAACGCCCGCCGCTATCTCGGCCTCGACCGGCCGTACGTCGAGCAGTACGCGTCGTTCGTCAGCCGCGCGCTCACCGGCGACTTCGGCACCTCGCTGCGGGCGCGGCGGCCGGTCGGCGAGCTGATCGCGCAGCGGCTGCCCAACTCGCTCCGCCTGGCGGCGTTCGCGATGAGCGTGAGCCTCCTCCTGGCGTTTCCGCTGGGAGTCCTGGCGGCGGTGTGGAAGGGCACCGGCATCGATCGCGCCGCGCAGGTGATCGCGGTGCTCGGCCAGTCGCTGCCGACCTTCTGGGTGGCCATCGTGCTGATCGAGGTCGTGGCCGGCCGTCTGCAGTGGCTGCCCGCCGGCGGCATCGGCGGCTTCACGAGCTACGTCCTGCCCGGCTTCACGCTCGGCTGGTTCGTGGTCGCCGGGATGATGCGGCTCCTGCGCTCGGGCATGCTCGAGGTGCTCGACTCCGAGTACGTCAAGCTGGCGCGCGTGAAGGGCGTCGTCGAATCCCGCGTGGTCTGGGTGCACGCGCTCAAGAACGCGCTGATCCCGGTCGTCACGTTCGCCGGCATCTATTTCTCGATCCTGGTCACGACGGCCATCGTGGTCGAGACGGTGTTCGCCTGGCCGGGCCTGGGCCGGCTGGCCTACGAGGCCATCTCCTCGCGCGACTTCCCGGTGATCCAGGCGGTGGTGCTCACGACCGCCGCGATCGTCGCGGTGATCAACCTGTCGGTGGATTGCCTCTACGCGTTCATCGACCCGCGCATCCGCTATGTCCGCTGAACCGACCGGCGGCGCCGTCGCGGACTCTCTGCCCGCCGCGCCGGCCCGGGCGCGAACGGGCGCGCGGGGGCGGCGGCTGCCGGTGTTCGCGCTGAGCATCATCGGCGCGTTCGTCCTGGCCGCGCTCCTGGCCAACGTCCTGAGCCCCGCCGACCCCGAGGAGCAATCGCTCCGACAGCGATTCACGCCGCCGGTCTGGGACGAGCGCGGCACCTGGAAGCACGTGCTCGGCACGGATCGCCTCGGGCGCGATCTGCTCTCCCGAATCATCTGGGGCTCGCGCGTGTCGCTGACGGCCGGCGTCCTCACCGTGCTCCTGGCCAGCGCCTTCGGCGCCGGCGTCGGTCTGGTGGCGGGCTACCACGGCGGCCGCGTCGACGCGGCGCTGATGCGGATCACCGACGCGACCATGTCGTTCCCGGTCATCCTGCTCGCGCTGATCCTCGCGGTGACGGTGGGGCCGAGCTTCGTGAACGTGGTGATCGCCATCGCGGTCATCCTCTGGGCGCGCTACGCGCGGGTCATCCGGGGCCAGGTGCTCACGCTGATGGAGCTCGACTTCATCACGCAGGCGCGCATCGCCGGCGCCTCGGCCGCGCGGATCATCCTCCGCCACCTCTTTCCCAACACCCTCAACACGTTGATGGTCCTGGTGACGCTCCAGGTCGGCTACGTCATCATCGTGGAGGCCTCGCTCTCGTTCCTGGGCGCGGGCATTCCGCCGCCGACGCCCGCGTGGGGCTCGATGATCGCCGAGGGGCGCGACTTCGTGACGAGCGCCTGGTGGGTATCGTTCTTTCCCGGGCTCGCCATCCTCCTCGTCGTCCTCGCCTTCAACCTGCTCGGCGACTGGCTGCGCGACACGCTCGACCCGAAGCTCCGCCAGCTCTGAGCGCGGGCGCCTGTCCATGGCCGGATCGGTCGTCGTCATCGGAGGGGGCCTGATCGGGCTGAGCGCGGCGGTGCATCTGCGCCGCGCCGACCCGCGGGTGCCCGTGACCGTGCTCGAGCGCGCGCGCGTCGGCGATGCCGCGTCCGGCGCCAGCGCGGCCGGCGTCCGCGCGATGGGACGCGACCCCGCGGAGCGGGCCCTGGCGCTCGCGGGCCTCGCGCGCTGGCCCGAGCTCGACCGCGAGCTCGAGGCGAAGACGGGCTATCGCCGGGGCGGTGGGCTCCGGGTGGCGCTCGACGACGCGGGCTGGGCGGAGGCGCGCGCGACCGTCGGCGAGCAGCGCGCCGCCGGCGTCCCGGTGGAGCTGGTCGACGCGGCCGCGGCGCGCCGCCTGGCGCCCGGGGTCTCGGCCGATTGCCGCGGTGGCGTTCACTGCCCGATCGACGGCCAGGCGGATGCGGTCGCCACGGTCCGCGCCTGGGCGACGGCGGCCCGGCGTCTCGGCGTGCGCATCGAGGAAGGCGTGGGCGCCGACGCGCTCGTCACGCAGGGCGGGCGTGTCGCGAGCGTCGTGCGGAGCGACGGCGCGCCGCTGGCGTGCGACGCCGTCGTCGTGGCCGCGGGCGCCTGGAGCGCGCCGCTGCTCGGCAAGCTCGGCGTCGAGCTTCCGCTTCGGGGCCGGGGACTCCAGATGCTCCTGACCGATCCGGCGCCCGCGAGCCTGACGCCGGTGGTGGGCTGCTTCGGGCGCCCGCTGAGCCTGAAGCAGCTCGACGACGGCGCCTATCTCATCGGCGGAGGCTGGCCCGCCCGGATTCCCGACGAGCGCCAGAACCGCTGGGAGGTGCTGGCGGACAGCGTCCGCGGAAGTCTGGAGGTCGCGCGCGCCGTCTATCCGCCGCTGACCGAGCGCACGGTCGCCCGGAGCTGGGCCGGCATCGAGGCCTTCACGCCCGACGAGATTCCTCTGCTGGGCCCGGTGACCGGCCTCGAGGGCCTGCTCGTCGCGGCCGGCTTCTCCGGCCACGGGTTCGCGCTGGTCCCCGCGGTCGGCGACATCCTCGCGCGGCTCGCGCTCGGGCTCGATCCGTTGCGCCACCTCTGGAGCGGGCTCGCCGCCGACCGACTTCGGACATGAGCGCGCCGGTCATCGCGGTCGAGGACCTCCGGACCCACATCGTCACCCGGTGGGGCACGATCAAGGCTGTCGACGGCGTCTCCTTCGCGGTCGGCGAGGGCGAGACGCTCGGGCTCGTCGGCGAGTCGGGGTCGGGCAAGAGCATGACGTGCCTGTCGGTGCTCCGGCTGGTGCCGCGCCCGGCGGCGCGCATCGTGGGCGGCCGGGTGCGGCTCGACGGCGAGGATCTCCTCCAGAAGAGCGCGCGCGAGATGCAGCGGATCCGCGGCAAGCGCGTCGCGATGATCCTGCAGGACCCGATGAGCAGCCTGAACCCGGTCTTCTCCGTCGGCATGCAGGTCCGCGAGCCGTTGATCAGCTACCACGGGCTCGCGGGCCGCGCGCTCCGAGATCGCGCCGTCGAGCTCTTGGGCTCCGTCGGCATCTCCTCGCCGGCGGCCCGGCTCCGCGCGTTCCCGCACCAGCTCTCGGGCGGCATGCGCCAGCGCGTCGTCGGCGCCATGGCGATCTCCGGACCGCCGCGGCTCCTGATCGCCGACGAGCCCACCACGAGCCTCGACCTCACGATCCAGGCGCAGTACCTGCGACTCCTCAAGGACCTGCAGACCCGGCATCGCCTCGCGATGATCTTCGTCACGCACAACCTCGGCATCGTCGCGAAGATGTGCGACCGGGTCGCGGTGATGTACGCCGGGCGCATCGTGGAGGCGGGCCCGGTCGAGGCGCTCTTCCGGACGCCGCGCCATCCCTACACGCGGGCGCTGCTCGAGTCGGTGCCGCGCCTCTCCGAGTCGACGGACTGGCTGACGGCCATCGAGGGCCAGCCGCCCGATCTCGCCGCGCTTCCGCCCGGGTGCGCGTTCGCGCCGCGCTGCCCGCGGGTGATGGAGCGCTGCCGCGCCGAGGAGCCGCCCGAGTTCACGCCGGCCGCCGGCCGGTCGAGCCGGTGCTGGCTCGAGGCGCCGGCGTGAGCGCGCCGCCGCTCCTCGAGGCGACGGCGCTCACCAAGCACTTCCCCCTGCGCCGCGGCATCCTGGGACGGCAGGCCGGGCTCGTGCGCGCGGTGGACTCCATCTCGTTCACGATCGACGCCGGCCGGACGCTCGGCCTCGTCGGCGAGTCCGGCTGCGGCAAGACGACGACGTCGCGATTGATCCTCCACGTCGCGACGCCGACGAGCGGCTCGATCCGCTTCGAGGGCGCGCCGCTCGTCGAGCTCGATCGCGACGGTCTGCGGCGCTATCGGCGGTCCGTGCAGGCCGTGTTCCAGGATCCGTACGCGTCGCTCGACCCGCGCATGCGCGTGGGCGCGATCGTCGGCGAGCCGCTGGTCATCAACGAGCGGCCGGAGACCGCGGTGTTGCGGAAGCGGGTGCTCGAGCTCCTCGAGCTGGTCGGGCTGCCCGCCCGGGCCGCCGAGCTGTTTCCCCACGAGTTCTCGGGCGGCCAGCGCCAGCGCATCGCGATCGCTCGAGCGCTCGCGCTCTCGCCGAAGCTCGTCGTGCTGGACGAGCCGGTCTCGGCGCTCGACGTGTCGATCCGGGCGCAGATCCTGAACCTCTTGCGCGGGCTGCAGCGGCGGCTCGGCGTCTCCTTCCTCTTCATCGCGCACGACCTCGCGGCCGTCGCGCACATGAGCGACACGATCGCCGTCATGTACCTGGGCAAGATCGTCGAGCTCGGCGCCGCCGCCGACGTGGCGCTGCGCCCGAAGCACCCGTACACCCAGGCGCTCTTCTCGGCGGCGCTGCCGCTCGATCCCGGCGCGCGCCGGGAGGAGATCATCCTGAGCGGAGAGATTCCGAGCCCGCTCGATCCGCCGCCGGGCTGCCGCTTTCACACGCGCTGCCCCCTCGTGATGGAGCGGTGCCGCCGCGACGAGCCGCCGCTGGCACCGGAGGCGGGCCGCCTGGTCGCCTGCCACCTCTATCCGGGCTCGGCGACGTGAGGGACGCACCGGTCTGGTGATCAGCGCTCGCATCTTCCACGGCTGGCGCATCGTCGCCGCCGGCTTCGTCCTCGAGACGCTGATGGGCGCGCTCCTCTTTCACGCGTACGGCGCGTACGTCGTGCTGCTCGGCCAGGAATTCGGCTGGAGCAAGACGCTGTTCTCGGTGGCGTTCGCGATGGCGCGGGCCGAGAGCGGCATCCTCGGG
>QHSM01000476.1 GCA_003221595.1 Candidatus Rokuibacteriota bacterium
CGGGCTCGCCTCCCTGAGCCACCTCTTCCTGGACGAGCGGCGGCGCGTCCTGGCCGAGGTCATCCGGGCCACGCTCGAGAAGCTCGAGGCGACCTACCGGCGGATCTGGGAGGAAGGCCGCAAGCTCGTACACGACCTGCGGGAGGTGGACGCGCCGATTCCCGAGGCGCTGGCCCTCGTCACGCGTCACGTGCTGGAGCAGCAGGTCACGGGTTTCCTCGAGCCCCTGCCCGAGCTCGGCGCGATCCCGGAGCGCGTCTTCGCGGCCGTGGGCGAAGCGCGCGCGCTCGGGCTCACCCTCGACCTCTCGCCCCTGCGGTCCGTCGTGCACGAGGCGATCGGGCGCGTGCTCGACGCCGTCGCCGAGGAGCCGTCCGGCGAGCGCGTCCGGCGCGCGACGGCGCTCATCGAGGGCGCGCGGAGGCTCGACATCCCCTACGGTCACTGGGCGACGCAGAATCGCTTCTTTCAGCTCTGGCGGGAGCGGCGCGACGCGCGCGACACCCTGCGGCCGCTCGCGACCACCCTCGGCTTCAATCTGGGCGCGTGAGCCAGCCGTGAGCGCCCGGCCGATCGACGCGCCGGCCCGTACCATCGTCATCGAGGCCATCGCACCCGCCGTCGACGGCGGGCGCTACCCGGTCAAGCGCGAGGTCGGAGCGGAGCTCGAGGTCACCGCGGACATCTTCAAGGAAGGCCACGACGTGCTGGTGGCCTTCCTGAAATACCGGCGCGCCGACGAGCCCTGGCGCGAGACCGCGATGCGCCACGTCGATAACGACCGGTGGGCGGGCGCGTTTCCCTTGCCGTCGCCGGGCCGCTACGTCTACACGGTCGAGGCGCTCGCCGAGCCGTATCGCACGTGGCTCGCCGATCTCCAGAAGCGGCACGCCGGTGACGCGGAGCTCGCGAGCGCTCTCGGCGAGGGACTGGCGCTCATCCGCGGCGCGGCGGCGCGGGCGACCGACGCCGCCGACCGGGGCGCCCTCGCCGCCCACGCCGACCGCATCGCGCGCGCCGCGGGGGCGTCGGAGGCGGTGGCGCTCGCCGGCGACGTGGAGCTGGTCGCCCTCATGGGGCGGCACATCGATCGGACCGAGGCGACCCGGGCCGAGCGGGAGCTCGAGGTCGTCGCCGACCGCGAGCGGGCGCGCTTCGCCGCCTGGTACGAGATGTTCCCGCGCTCGGGCGCCGCGGCCGACCGGAGCGCCACCTTTCGCGAGGCGGAACGGGGACTCGAGCGCGCCGCGACGATGGGCTTCGACGTCGTCTACCTGCCGCCGATCCACCCGATCGGACGCGCGCACCGAAAGGGACGCAACAACGCGCTGGTCACGGCGCCCGGCGATCCGGGGAGCCCCTGGGCGATCGGCGGCGCCGACGGCGGCTTCACGGCGGTCCATCCCGACCTCGGCACGCTCGACGACTTCGACCGGTTCGTCGCGAGGGCGGGTCGGCTCGGGCTCGAGGTCGCGCTCGACTTCGCGATCCAGTGCTCGCCGGATCATCCATGGGTCCGCGAGCACCCGGAGTGGTTCTTTCACCGGCCCGACGGCACCATCAAGTACGCCGAGAACCCGCCGAAGAAGTACGAGGACATCTACCCGCTGAACTTCCAGTGCCCGGATCCCCGTCCGCTCTGGGAGGCGATGCGGCGGATCCTCGAGTTCTGGATCGGGCACGGCGTGCGCACGTTCCGCGTGGACAATCCGCATACGAAGCCCGTGAAATTCTGGGAGTGGCTGATCCGCTCGGTCCAGGACGCACATCCCGACGTGATCTTCCTGGCCGAGGCGTTCACCCGCCCCAAGATGATGCGGGTGCTCGCCAAGGCGGGCTTCACCCAGTCCTACACGTACTTCACCTGGCGCAACGACAAGCAGGAGCTGATCGACTATCTGACGGAGATCACCACACCGCCCGTCGCCGAATACTTCCGCGGCAATCTCTGGCCGAACACGCCCGACATTCTCCACGAGACGCTGCAGCGCGGCGGCCGCCCCGCCTTCAAGACGCGGCTCGTCCTGGCGGCCACGCTCTCGTCGCTCTACGGCATCTACAGCGGCTACGAGCTCTGCGAGAACGTGGCGCGCGAGCCGGGATCGGAAGAATACCTGAACTCCGAGAAATACGAGTACAAGGTGCGCGACTGGGACGCGCCGGGGAACCTCGTCGCGTACGTGACGCGAATCAACCGCATCCGGCGCCAGAATCGCGCTCTACAGCAGTACCGGAACCTCCGCTTCTACCCCTCGGACGACCCGCACATCCTCTTCTTCGGAAAGATGACGCCCGAGCGCGACAACCTGGTGTTCGTCGCCGCGAACGTCGACCCGCTCGCCGCGCACGCGAGCCTCGTGGAGGTGCCCATCGCCGAGCTCGGGATCGATTCGCAGCAGACCTACCGGATGCACGAGCTGGTCAGCGACCGCCGGTACGACTGGCGCGGGCCGCGCGGCTACGTGGAGCTCGACCCGCAGGTCGAGCCCGCGCAGATCTTCGTCCTTCAGCGCTGAGGGGCCCCCGGCGGGATCGGCGTCGCGTCCGCGGGCGGCAGCGGCTGGGGCGGCGTGAAGATCATCGCGATCACCTGCTCGCCGCCCGCGTCGAAGTAGACGAGGAGCCCTTCCTTGTACAGGAAGAACTCCAGGTTCCCCTCCTTGCCGAGCCGGCCCGGCAGGCCCCAGCCCTGCAGCACGAGCCGTCGGTTGAAGATGTCGGGCTTGGGCTCGAGCCGGAACGTCCGCACGACGTCCTTCTTGAAGCCCGAGGGCAGCAGGAGACCGAAGTCTATGATCATCCTCGTGATGCCGGCGGGGGCTTTGGCGCCCTCGTAGACCCACTGCTCGGACTCGTACCCTTCGATCTTCTGCGTGGTCTGCTTGACCGGCGCGCCGTACCGGGAGCGGACGGCCTCCGTGGTGGTCTCGCCCGGGATGATCTGGCCCCAGTCCGCCGCCGTCGCCGGCCACGCGAGCAGGAGCAGGAGGATCAGCGCCGCGCGCGGCATCGCTAGAACCCCAGCGCCGCGCCGTCGCCGCGAGCGTCGGCGCCCCCCATCAGCGTGCCGTCGCGAAGCACGATCCCGTGCGCGTGACCGCACCGCCAGAAGAACTCGGGCGCCGGCTTGATGCGGTGGCCCTTGGCCTCGAGCGCCGCCAGGACTTCGCCGGGCACGCGCGATTCCACGTGGGTCGCGTCCTCCGGATCGCCCGGCAGGAACGCGCCGATGAGAAACCGCGGGCGCTCGATCGCCTCCTGGATGTCCAGGCCGTAGTCGAACAGGTTGGTCAGCACCTGAAGATGAAACATCGCCTGACCGTTTCCCCCCATCGTCGCAAACCCCAGGACCGGACGCTCGTCACGGGTTGCGATGGACGCCATCAGCGTGTGGAAGGGGTGCTTTCCGGGCGCGAACGCGGCCGGGTGCGCGGGATCGAGGCTGAAGTGCCGCCCCCGGTTCTGCAGCACCACGCCCGTTCCCTCGGCGACCACGCCGGAGCCAAAGTTGTTGAAGAGACTCTGGATCACGCTGATCAGGTTACCGTGGCCGTCCGCCACCACGAAGCCGGTCGTATCGCCCTCGGGATCGCCGAAGGCGAACGACTGCGCCTTCGCGGGATCGAAGTCGAGGCGGCGGCGCTCCGCGTAGGCCTTCGAGAGCAGCGCCGCGACCGGCACCCTCGCGTGAGCGGGATCGCCGATCCAGCGGTCGCGGTCGGCGTACGCGAGCTTCGCGATCTCGACGAGAAGATGCAGGTGCTCGACGGAGTGCAGCGGCAGATCGGCGACCGGGAAGCCCTCGAGCAGATTGAGGCCCTGGAGCGCGGTCAGCCCCTGGGTCGGCGGCGGCGTCTCGTAGATCGTCGCGCCGCGATAGCTCGTCGAGATCGGAGCCTCCCACCCGCCGGTGTGTCGCGCCAGGTCTTCGGCCGTCAGGAACCCGTCCGCCTCCAGACGGTGCGCGACGGCCCGGCCGACGCGCCCTCCGTACATGACGTCGGGGCCGTCGGCGGCGATCTCGGCAAGCGTGCGGCCGAGATCGCCCTGGACCAGGAGCTCCCCGAATCCCGGCACGCGGCCGCCCGGCGCGAAGATCCGGCGCCACTCCAGATCCGGATTCACCGCCAGGTGCTCGCGGATCGACTGGCTCAGCAGCGACGTCGTGGGGAACCCGTTCGAGGCGCAGTGGATCGCCGGCTGGAGAAGCTCGCGGAGGGGCCGCGTGCCGAATCGCTCGAGCAGCATCGCCCAGCCGCGCACGCAGCCGGGCACGCTGATCGTCGGCGGGCCGATGATCGGAAGCCGATCCATGCCCCGCCGCCGAAGCTCGTCGAGGCTCGCCCGCGAGCCCGAGCGCCCCGCGCCGTTCAGGAAGTGCACCTTCCGCGTCGCGGCTTCGTAGTAGAGGCAGAAGAGATCGCCGCCGAGCCCGCAATTGTTGGGCTGCGTGACGGCGAGCACGGCGTTGACGGCGACCGCCGCGTCGGCGGCGGTGCCCCCGGCCTTCAGCACCTCGATGCCGGCCAGCGTGGCGTCGGGGTGCGCCGCCGCGACCATGCCCCGGCGCCCGAGCGCCACCGGCCGATGCGAGTAGCCGATGGCCGGCACGTCAGGCCACCCGGAAGAGCCGCGTGATCTCGTCCTGAGCGAAGACGGGCATGGGCTCCTGCCGGCTCCCGCTCACGAGCGTCACGCCCTGCTCGCGCGGCACGACCTGGCCGATGAAATGGCAGTCGATGGACTCACGGGCCAGCGCGTGAATCACGATGCCGGCGTCGGCCGGCGCCAGGGTCAGCAGCAGGGCGCCCGACGCGATCGTGCCGAGCGGGTCGAGACCGAACGCCGCGCAGAGGGCTTTCCCTTCGGGGAGCACCATGATCCGCTCGCGGTCGATGCGCAGGCCGACGCCGGCCGCGTCGGCCAGCTCGACGAGCGCCGTGGCGATGCCGCCCTCGGTCGGATCGTGCATGGCGTGCACCGTGGTCAGCTCGCACGCGATCTCGGCCTCCGGCCGGACGCTGAGCCCGGGGGTCTTGAGAAAGCCGCGGGCGCGGCGGATGACGGTCGGCGTGATGCCCAGCGCGCGCAGCTCGGCTTCCTTTTCCCGCGCGATGATGGCCGCGCCCTCGAGCGGGACGCCCTTGGTCATGACGACCGCGTCGCCCACTCGCGCGCCGCCCGTCGTGACGAGGCGGTCCTTCTCGACCTCGCCGAGCATCGTGCCCGCGATGATCGGGCGGTCCAGGCCGTGTGTGACCTCCGTGTGGCCGCCCACCAGCGTCACCTCGAGCTCGTCGCACGCGGCGCGGAGCTCGGCGAAGAGGGCGTCGACCGACGCATCGGTGGTGGCGCCGGCCGGCAGGAGCAAGGTCGCGAGGAACCATCGCGGGCGCGCGCCCCGCACCACGATGTCGTTCGCGTTCACGTGGAGCGCATACCAGCCGATCTCGGCTGTCGCGAACGTGATCGGGTCGCTGGTCGCGACGAGATATCGGTCGCCCATGTCGATGACCGCGGCATCTTCACCGACCCGGGGCCCGACGACGACGCGGGGATCCTTGAACTGGTGCTTGTCGAAGATCGCCTGCAGCGTGTCGGCACGAAGCTTGCCGATTGGCAGAGACCGCATGCGCACGATTAGTATACACGGCGGCCCACTCGGCGCCGCTCAGGTCAGGAGCTTGAGCAGGTCGGAGGTCAGGTCGTAGAGCTGGGCGCACCCCGACTCACCGCCGAGATGGCTCTGGATCCGCTGGCGCAGGCCGCCGTCGGCCATCTCGCCGAGCAGCGCCGCGATCCTCCGCTGGGGCTCGGAGCAGATGCCCATGTACGGAAGTCGCGGCGTGATGTGCTCGGCCCGGACGATCCGACCGCTCGCCAGGTCGATCTCGTACGTGACCTCGAAGCCGTGGACGTTGTCGTGCATCGAATGAAACAGCCGCAGCCGCCCGTCCCGACGCTCCAGTCGCGCGACCTTCCGCCGCTCGAAGACGCGCGCCTGACCGGGTCGCGGGCTGTAGATATCGGGCTGTATCGGCGTCGTGACCGCCCGCGTGCCGAAGAGGCTGCGGCCGGCGTCGGTGTACGTGAAGCACGAGTTGGGCAGATCGATCCATCCGGTCGTGTCGAGCTGCCAGCATTCCCAGGCGTCGCCGGTCGTACGCTCGGCGCGGGCGCGGGGGAGCTTGGCCACCTGACGGGCCAGTCGGGCCGCCTCGACGAGCGCGCCGAGCGCAAACCCGGCTCCGGCGCCCGCGCCGGTCAGCTCGGCCACCCGCCGACTCAGGCCACCGACCATCTGCGTGCCGGCCAGCCGGGCGATGCCGGCCGCGACCTCCGGATCGAACGCGCCGGAGACGGCACGACAGCGTGCCGCGCGGATCAGATAGCTCGGTGAGGGCAGCGCCTCGACGGAAAGCTCGATGGCGCGATCGTCGTCGTAGAGCCGTACCGTGTGGGTAAGCGCGTCCTCATGGGTGTTGTCCACCCACCCTTCCATGACGCGCTCGTAGCGGTCGCGACCCTCGAGGAGCGCCGGCCGGATCACCGCGAGTACTTTTCCGGCTCCTTGTCGAACGCCTGCTTGCAGCTCACGGCGCAGAAGTAGTAGGTCTGACCGCGGTACGTCGACTGGGCCGCCGCCCTCGCGGGCTCCACGGTCATCTTGCACACGGGATCGATCGCCATCGACGAGCCTCCTGCGCCCCCGAGGGACTCGGCGCTCGCCGTGTCCGCGCTCGCCTCGTCCTTCCAGCGCTTGAGCCTGAGACTGTTCGTGACCACGGACACGGACGAGAACGCCATCGCCGCGCCCGCCAGGATGGGCGAGAGCAGCACGCCCCAGAGCGGGTAGAGCACGCCGGCCGCCACCGGGATCAGCACCACGTTGTAGCCGAACGCCCAGACGAGGTTCTGCTTGATGACGCTGATCGTCCGCCGCGAGAGATCGATGGCGCCGACGACGCCGCGCAGGTCGCCGCGCACGAGCGTCACGTCGGCGGCTTCGATCGCCACGTCGGTACCGGAGCCCATGGCGATGCCGACGTCGGCCTGGGCGAGCGCCGGCGCGTCGTTGAAGCCGTCGCCCACCATCGCGACCCGGTGGCCCTGGGCCTTGAGCTTCGTGACCTCGCGGGCCTTGTCCTCCGGCAGGATCTCGGCGAGGACGCGGTCCACCCCGGCCCGGCGGGCGACAGCCTCGGCGGTCGGCCTGGCGTCGCCGGTGAGGACGAGGACCGCGAGACCGCGCCGCTTCAAGGCGGCCACCGCTGCGGGCGCCTCGGGCTTCAGCAGGTCGGCGGCGGCCAGGAGGCCGAGGGCCCGGCCGCCGAGAGCCAGGTAGACCGCGGTCTTCCCCTCGGCGGCGAGCGCCTGCGCGCGCGGGACGAGGGTGCCGACGTCGAGGCCGCGGGCGTCCATCAGCGTCTGGTTCCCGAGGAGGACGCGACCGTCCGGCGCCATCGCGTCGATCCCCTGACCCGGAACCGTCGTGAACTCGGCGATCGGCGGGAGCGCGAGGCCCCGTTCCTTGGCGCACGCGACGATCGCCTCGCCCAGCGGGTGCTCGGAGCCTTGCTCGGCGGCCGCCGCCAGCGCCACGACGTCGTCCTCGGACATCGGCGGAAGCGCAATCACGTCGGTGACCGCCGGGCGGCCGACGGTCAGGGTGCCCGTCTTGTCGAACACGACGGTGTCCACGCGCTCGAGCAGCTCGAGCGCCGCGGCGCTCCTGACCAGGATCCCCCGCTCGGCTCCGCGGCCCGTGGCGACCATGATGGCGGTGGGCGTGGCGAGGCCCATCGCGCACGGACAGGCGATGACGAGGACCGCGACCGCGTTGGTGAGGGCGAAGAGGCCGGCCGGCTCGGGACCGAACACCCACCAGGCGACGAAAGTCAGGGCGGCGATCCCCAGCACGATCGGGACGAAGACCGCGGCGACGCGATCGGCCAGACGCTGGATAGGAGCCCGTGAGCCCTGCGCCTCGGCGACGAGCGTGACGATCCGCGCCAACGCGGTCTCGCTGCCCACGCGGGCGGCCCGGAAGATGAAGCTGCCGGTGCGGTTGACGGTCCCGGCGAAGACCTTCGACTCCGGCGTCTTCTCGACGGGCAGGCTCTCACCGGTGAGCATCGACTCGTCGATCGTCGAGGCGCCCTCCGTGACCACGCCGTCGACCGGAATTCGCTCGCCCGGGCGAATGCGAACGAAGTCACCGACCCGCACCTCGGCCGTCGGCACGTCGACCTCGGCTCCCGCGCGGACGACGCGGGCGGTGCGCGGCGCCAGGCTCACGAGCCGGCGGATCGCCTCCGAGGTTCGCCCGCGCGCGCGCGCCTCGAGCCAGCGGCCCAGCACGACCAGCGTGATGACGACCGCGCTGACGTCGTAGTAGGTCACGCCGTGCGCCGGGAAGACGTGCGGCCACAGGGTGACGGCGACGCTGAAGAAGTACGCGGCGCTGGTGCCGACCGAGACCAGCGTCGACATCGAGGCGCTCCGGTAGCGCAGGTCGTGCAGGAATCCCCGGTGGAACTGCCCGCCGACCCAGAACTGAACGGGCGTCGTGAGGATCAGCAGGAGCCACGGATTCTGGAGCGCCGGCGGCACCCACGGCAGGATATGGGACATGCCGCCCAGGAGCACCGGCGCCGACAGCACGGCGCCGACGACGAACTTGATCTTTTGGTACCGCTGCTCGGCCTCGCGCGCGGATCGCTCCGCGTCGAGCGCGGCGCCGGGCGCCGCGTCGGGCGCCAGCCGAACCAGCTCGTAACCGGCCGCCGCGACCGCCGCCTGGAGCGCGTCGAAGCTGGTCCGCTCGGGATCGAACGCGACGGTCGCCTGTTCGGTGGCCAGGTTGACCGTCGCCCGCTCGACGCCGGCGAGCCCGGTGAGGGCGCGCTCGACCTTGCCCACGCACGCCGCGCAGTGCATGCCGCGCACCGGGGCGACCTGCGTCGCCATCACTTGCCCCGGAACCGCGCGAACACGTCGAGCAGCTCGTCGATCTTCTGCTGGCGCTCGCTCTTCGAGCCCGAGCGAATGGCCTCGGTCACGCACGACTCGATGTGGCGGCCCAGCAGGAGCTTCTCCACCTGCTCGAGCGCGCCCTGCACCGCCGAGATCTGGAGCAGGATGTCGACGCAGTACGCCTCGCCGTCGATCATCCGCTGGAGACCCTGCACCTGTCCCTCGATCCGTCGCAGCCGCCCGAGGGCCTTGGCCTTCGTCTCCTCGTTGACCATTCCTATACCCCCAGGGGGTAGTATCCTCCCGGGCTACGCCCCTGTCAAAGGGGCGGCGGCTAGAGGTCGAACAGGGAGGGCTGCTCGATCGACGAGGGCGCCCGGCGGCGCCGGGCCGGCGTCTTGGCCGCCCGCGCCTTCGCGCCGGCGACTCGGGCCGGCTGGGGGCGGGGCAGCTTCCAGCCCTTCTGCGCGGCGATCCGATCGCCCTGCTTGATCACCAGGAGGTCGACGAGGCGCGCGAGCGGGCTGGAGAGGAGATGCAGGTACTTCTCCCAGTAGCGCGGCGAGTGCGCGAGCGTTCGCATCTGGTCGAGCGCGAGCGACAGGGCTGTCCTGTCGCCGCGCTTGGCGGCCACCTTCAGATCGGCGATGAGCCGGGCCTGGCTGATGCGCGACGGGCGGGTCTGCGCCATCACCGGCTCACGGCGTCGCGCCGCCGCGCAGTCGCACCTCGTGGCCCTCGCGGTCGGCGTGGTTGGGCTGAATGGTGATCTTGCGGTCGAGTGCCTTCGCCAGCCGCTCGAGCCCGTCGCGGCCGGCGCCCTCGAAGTAGCGCGCGAGGTCGGGGTGCACGCGCACGACCACCTCGCGGCCGTTGGCGTCCTCGGCCGCCCGCACCTTCGCCGGAATCGCGCGGAAGATCTCGGCCGCCAGTGTCGCGTCGGCTTTCGTCACGCCGCTGCCCTTGCACGTCGGGCACACCGTCGAGAGCAGCGCCCGGAGGTCCTGACGCACCCGCTTGCGCGTCATCTCGACCAGGCCGAGCTCGGAGATCTCGAGGACGTTCGTCCGGGCCTTATCGTCCGCCAGCGCGCGCTTCACGGCCCGGTAGACCTGTTCGCGGTGCTCCGCCGACTCCATGTCGATGAAGTCGATGATGATGATTCCGCCCAGGTCGCGCAGCCGGATCTGGCGCACGACCTCGCCGACGGCCTCGAGGTTGATCTTGAGCACGGTCTGCTCGAAGTCGCGCTTGCCGACGTACTTGCCGGTGTTCACGTCGATCGACACGAGCGCCTCGGTGTGGTCGATCACGATGTATCCGCCGGACTTGAGCCAGACCCGGCGCCGGAGCGCCCGCTCGATGTCCTTCTCGATGCCGAGCGCCTCGAAGATCGGGGCGGGCTCCGTCCACTGCCGCACCCGGTCCCGGAGCGACGGCACGAGCGCTTCGACGTAGCCGGCGCACTTCTCGTACACCTCGCGCGCGTCGACGACGAACTCGTCGACCTCGGGCGAGAAGAGATCGCGCACGACGCGGAAGGTCAGGTCGCCCTCCTCGTGCAGCGCCGCCGGCGCCGCCGCCTGCTCGAAGCGCGTCTGGATCTGCGCCCAGAGCCGCGTCAGGAATTCCACGTCGGCGGCAAACTCGCTCTCGCTTTTCCCCTCGGCGTTCGTGCGCAGGATGAAGCCGCCCGGCGGCAGGGTGAGCCCGCGCAGCGCCGCCCGAAGCCGGTCGCGCTCCCGCTCGTCCCGGATGCGGCGCGACACGCCGACGTGGCGCGCCTGCGGCATGTAGACCAGGTAGCGTCCGGGCAGCGAGACGAACGAGGTGATGCGGGCCCCCTTGGTCCCGAGCGATTCCTTGGCGACCTGGACGAGGACGTTCTGGCCCTTGTGGAGCAGCTCCTCGATGGGGGTGGCGTCGCGGCGCGGCGCGAGCTCCTCGACGTCCACGTCGGCGTCGGTGTCGTCGTCCTCGTCGCCCGCGAGCATCACCCCCGCGAAGTCGCCGAGGTTGGTCGTGTAGTCGCCGGCGTAGAGGAAGGCGTCCTTCTGCAGCCCGATGTCGACGAACGCGGCCTGCATGCCCGGCAGGACGTTCGTCACGACGCCCTTGTAGACGCTCCCCACGATCGAGCGGTGACGGTGCCGCTCGACATAGAGCTCGGTGAGGAGATTACCCTCCTGGACCCCGACACGAGTTTCGATGAGCTCCGCATTGACGACGATCCGTTTGCGCACGGCAGCACCTCGCCGACACGGCGACTCGCGTCAAGGGACCGCGGCGTCCGCGTCTCATTGGAACTGCCGCATTCGTACCGAGAGGAGAAGGCCGAGCGTCACGCCCAGCGCCACGAGCCGGCCCACCGGCTCGCGCGCGGTCGCCGCGATGTCGAAGCCCCGGAGAAGGAGCAAGACATAGCACAGCAGCAGGATGAGACAACCGACGAACCCCCACATCTCGGCGAACACGGCGAAGATGAAATCCGTATGACGCTCCGGGAGGAATGCCAGCCGGCTCTGCGTCGCGCCGGTGACCCCCTTGCCCAGGAGCTGACCCGATCCGATCGCGATCTTCGCCTGGATCACGTTGTACGCGCTCCCGAGGGGATCGCGGAACGGATCCAGGAAAACCAGAATTCGCTCGCGTTGGTATTCCTTGAGCGCCAGCCAGGCCAGCGGCATCGCCGCCAGCGCGGCGAGCGCCAGGCCACCCAGCGTCTTCATGCGTAGCCCCGCCCCGATCAGCAAGATCGTCATCACCGGAACGAGCAGGAGCGCGGTGCCGAGATCCGGCTGCTTGACGATCAG
>QHSM01000557.1 GCA_003221595.1 Candidatus Rokuibacteriota bacterium
CACCGCCGAGGATCAGCTCGACGCCGACGCGCGCAAGCTGCTCATGGATCACGCCAAGCAGATCAAGGACTCGGCGGCCGACTACCGGCAGCTCCTCGGCAAGGTCAGGGAGAAGCTCGCGCGCGAGCGGGGGTTCATCCTCTGATGCGCATGAGCCGCGAGCGCATCTTCCACCTCGCCGACCGCATCGTGAAGGAGCTCGGCACGACGGCGGGCGTGCACGTCAAGGTGCCCGATGATCTGCGGTCCGAGGTCGTCCGCGCGCTGACCGAGGAGTCGAAGCTGGCCGACTCGATCGACGGAGAAGTCCGCAAGATCCTCGGCTCCTACTCGCGCCCGATGCCCGAGGGCAGCCACGAGTGGGAGGTGCTCTACGAGAAGACCCGCGGCGAAGTCTTCCGCAAGAGGTTCCGTCTCTGAAGCGACTCGTCGTCGGGATCACGGGCGCCACCGGATCGATCTACGGCATCCGGCTGCTCGAGATTCTGCGCGGGAACGCCGACGTGCAGACCCACCTGGTCATCTCGGCGCCGGGCAAGCGCACGATCGTCGAGGAGACGGCGTTCACGGTGGGCGACGTCGAGGCGCTCGCCGCCCACCACTACGACATCCGAGACATCGGCGCCTCGATCGCCTCCGGGTCCTTTCGGACCGCCGGAATGGTGATCGCGCCGTGCTCGATCAAGACGGCCGGCGCCATCGCCTCGTGCCACACCGATTCGCTGATCGCGCGGGCGGCGGACGTGACGCTGAAGGAAGGCCGGCCGCTCATCTTGCTCGTGCGCGAGACGCCGCTGCACGTCGGACACCTCAGGTGCATGGTCGCCCTGGCAGAGATGGGGGCGGTGGTGCTGCCGCCGATGCCCGCCTTCTACAACCGGCCGAAGGACCTGGACGACATCGTGAACCACACGGTCGCCCGGGTGCTGGATCGGCTCAATCTCCCGCAGACGCTCGTCGCCGAGTGGAAGGGCACGGCCCGGCGCGTCTCGACGGGGGAGCCGGGTGACTGACCTCTCGATCGTCGTCCCGGTCTACGACGAGGAAGAAAGCCTCCCGCCGCTCTGGGCCGAGCTGCGCGAGGTCCTCGAGCGCCTCGGGCTCGCCTTCGAGGTCATCTTCGTGGACGACGGGAGCCGCGATCGCAGCGCCGAGGTCATTCGCGGCTTCCGGGAGGCCGATCCGCGCGTGCGGCTCGTGCGGCTCAAGGAAAACGGCGGCGAGACGGCGGCGACCGACGCCGGATTCAAGGCGGCGCGCGGGCGGCGTATCGTGGTGATGGACGCCGACCTCCAGAACGACCCGCGCGACATCCCCACGCTGCTCTCGCACCTCGACCACTGGGACGCGGCGACCGGCTGGCGCGTCCGGCGCGCGCAGGGCGACGGCCTCGTGCGGCGCGTCTCGTCGAGGATCGCGAATCGATTCCGCAACTGGGTGTCCCACGAAGCGATCCACGACAGCGGGTGCACCTTCCGCGCCTTCCGGCGGGAATGCCTGCGGGGGCTCGTGCTCTATCGCGGCTTTCACCGCTTCATCCCGACGCTCCTGAAGATGCGGGGCTACCGCGTGATCGAGGTGCCGGTGAGCCACCGGCCGCGGCGCTTCGGCCGGTCGAAGTACGGTGTCCTGAATCGCGCGTGCGTCGCCTTCGCGGACCTCCTGGCCATCCGCTGGATGAACGCCCGGCTCCTCCGGTATGAGGTCGTCGAGGACGTGGGCGGCGACCTCGTCGCCCGCGACTGAGCCCCCCGCGGTGAACATTCTGCTGGTCGGCCTCGGCCGTTGGGGCGAGAAGCACCTGCGCGTGCTGGGCGAGCTCGGGGTCACCCTCTGGGCGGCCGACGTGTCGGTGACGCGGCGGGAGTGGGCGGTCCGTCACGGCCTGGAGCCACGCCGCGCGCTCGCCGATTATCGCGAGGCGCTCTCCCACGTCGACGCCGCCGACATCGTCACGTCGGCGGACAGCCATCACGCGGTCGCGCGCGAGTGCCTGGCCGCCGGCCTTCACTGCTTCGTCGAAAAGCCGCTCGCGCGGACGGCCGCCGAGGGGCGCGAACTGGAAGCCGCGGCCGCGTCCGCGGGCCGGCTCGTGCAAGTCGGCCACATCTTCCGCTTCCACCCGGTGACGGCGACGCTGCGCGATGCCCTCGAGAGCGGTCGCATCGGCCGCGTCCGCTACGCGGCCGGGCGGTTCGCCGGCTTCAAGCGCCCGCGCGCCGACGTCGGCGTCACCCAGACGGACGCGATCCACTACATCGATCTCTTCGCGTACCTCCTGGGCCGCGAGGCGACCGGGGTCAGCGCGATGCAGCGCGATTTTCTGGGCCGCGGGCTCGACGATCTGTCGCTGGCGGTCGTGTATTACGGCGACATCCCCGCGATCGTCGAGGCGAACTACTTCGTCCCCGGAACCTGGCGGGACTGCGTGATCGTCGGCGAGCGCGGCGCGCTCGTGGCCGACTACGGCAGCTCCGTCGTGACCCTCCACCTCGGCACGCACCTCAAGCGCGGCGACGCGTGGGAGGCCGTGGAGACCGGGAAGGAAGAGCTGCCGACGCGGCGCGACGAGCCGCTGCGACTCGAGCTGCAGGCGTTCCTCGACGCGTGCGCCGGCCGCGCGGCGAACCCCGTTCCCGCAGCCGACGGGGTGCGGGCTCTCGCCGTGGTCGAGGCGGCCGCGCAATCAGCGCGACTCG
>QHSM01000558.1 GCA_003221595.1 Candidatus Rokuibacteriota bacterium
ACCGGCCGGGATACGGCGGCGGGCAATTCTTACGCGGCATGGCTCCGCGCCAAGGAAGCGGCGAAGAGCGCCCGCAGGGACGCGTGACCCGCGTCCTCGTCGTCACCGCCGTCGATCTCGAGACCCGTGGTCTGGCCCGCCATCTCGGCCTCGAGCGCGTCACCGCGAGCGCGTGGCCGCACTTTCGCGGGGGCGCGCTCGAGCTCGTCTGCGCCGGCCCGCGCGCCGTGCACCTCGAAGCGCGAGCGGC
This sequence comes from Candidatus Rokuibacteriota bacterium, assembly GCA_003221595.1. Taxonomy (GTDB): domain Bacteria; phylum Methylomirabilota; class Methylomirabilia; order Rokubacteriales; family CSP1-6; genus AR31. The sequence goes on from QHSM01000558.1 coordinate 251, forward strand.
CGGGTCGGCGCCGTCGCTGGTCATCTCGGCCGGGGTCTGCGGCGCGCTCGCTCCCGACCTCGTCGAGGGCAATCTGGTCGTGCCCGAGGCCGTCGTCGGTGTGGGCGCAGTCCGTCATTCCACCGCATCGCTGCCCGGCCTCCGCCGCGCCGGCACTCTCCTGACGGTCGACGCGGTCGTGGCCACCGCCGAGCTGAAGGCGCGGCTCTGGGTGGAGACCGGCGCGCTCGCTTGCGACATGGAGTCGGTGCCGATCGTGGAGTGGGCCCGCGCGCGGGGGCTCCCGGCGGCCGTCGTCCGAGCGGTCTCCGACAAGGCCAGCCGCGGCGTCTCGCCCGACCTCGCGGCGGTGATCGAGCCCGACGGCCGGGTTCGCACGACCCGCGCCGTCCGCGTCGTGCTCTCGCGCCCGGGGGCCATCGCAGAGGCGATGACGCTCCGGAGCGGGACGCAGGCGGCCCTCAAGTCCGTCGCCGCGGCCCTCGGCACGGTGGCCCGCTCGTGAACCGCATGCAACCGGGCGCAGACCGCACGACCGTCCAGATCGCGACGACCTCGGTCCAGATCTCGCGGAAGGTTCGGGCGTGCCGGAGCCACGCCGCACCTGTCCCAGGCCACCCTCGGCCCAAGGCGACCTCATGGCCCCCGCTACAATAGACGCCCTGGTCACCGGCGGCACGGGCTTCGTCGGCGCGAACGTGGTCCGCGAGCTTCTGCGCGAGGGCGCCAGCGTCCGCGTGCTGGCGCGCGCGCACGGCGACCGCCGCGCGCTGGCGGGGCTGCCGGTGGACGTGTGCGAGGGCGACCTCGCAGATCCGTCGTCGCTCCGCCGCGCGGTCCAGGGAGTGCGAACCGTCTACCATGTCGCCGCCGACTACCGGCTGTGGGTCCGCCGGCCCGAGGAGCTGTACCGGACCAACGTCGAGGGCACGCGCGCCATGCTCCAGGCCGCCGCGGACGCGGGAGTCAACCGCGTGGTGCACACCTCGAGCGTCGGCGCCCTCGGCATCCCGGGCGACGGGACGCCGGGCACGGAGACGACGCCGGTCAGGCTCGCGGACATGGTGGGCCCGTACAAGGCGTCGAAGTTCCTCGCCGAGCAGGTGGCCCTCGGCTTCGCGCTCAAGGGGCTTGCCGTGGTGATCGTGAACCCCTCGACGCCGATCGGTCCGTGGGACGTCAAGCCGACGCCGACCGGGCAGATGATCGTCGACTTCCTCCAGGGCAAGATGTTCGCGACGCTCGACACCGGGCTCAACCTGGTTCACGTGCGCGACGTCGCGCGCGGCCATCTGCTCGCGGCCGAGCGCGGCCGGGTCGGCGAGAAGTACATTCTCGGCAACGCGGACCTCACGCTCGCCGAGATCGGCGGGCTGCTCGCGGAGATCACCGGGGGCCGGCCGCCGCGCATGCGGATTCCCTACGCGGTGGCCTGGCTCGCCGCCGGGTGCATGGAGGTCGCCGCCCGGGTCACCGGCGGCACGCCGCGCGCGTCCCTGACCGCGGTGCGGATGGCCAGAAAGCGCATGTTCTTCAGCCCCGCCAAGGCCCGCCGCGACCTCGGCCTGCCGCAGACCGACGTGCGCGAAGCGCTCCGCGACGCGACCGACTGGTTCGTCGAGCACGGCTACGCCAGGCTCGCGAGGCAGATCGCGTGATCGGACGACTGGCCGCCCGGCTGACGCGGAAGAGTCGCTCGAACTTCTACTACGCCTTCCTCACGCTTCCACGGCATCGCCGGGACGCCCTGTACGCTGTCTACGCATTCTGCCGGACGGTGGACGACATCGCCGATCTCGGCGACGAGCGCGGCGTCGACCGTGCCGCGCAGCGGAGCCAGCTCGAGCGCTGGCGTCACGACGTCGCGCTCTGCTACGAGCCGGGCGGCCGCCCGGAGAATCCGATCGCGGCGGGGCTGGCCCGCGCCGTGAGCGCCTTCGCGATCCCGCGCGAGGCCCTCCTGGCCATCATCGACGGCGTCGAGATGGACCTCGACCAGGTCCGCTACGAGACCGCCGACGATCTCTATCCCTACTGCTATCGAGTCGCCTCGGCCGTCGGTCTCTGCTGCATCGAGATCTTCGGCTACACGGACCCGCGCGCCCGCGAGTACGCGGTGAACCTCGGCACGGCGCTCCAGCTGACGAACATCATCCGGGACGTCGGCGCCGACGCCCGCGCCGGCCGCGTGTACCTGCCGCAGGAGGACCTCAGAAAGTTCGGTGTGACCGCGGACGATCTCCGGGCCGGACGCTACACCGACGAGTTCGCGAGCCTCATGCGACACCAGGCGGCGCGGGCCCGGCAGTTCTACCGGGCCGCGCAGGAGGCGTTCCCGACGGCGGACGCGCGCTCGCTGGTGGCGGCGCAGATCATGGGGCGAATCTACCGGGCGCTGCTGGACGAGATCGAGGCGCGGGCGTTTCGCGTGTTCGAGGAGCGCATCACTGTGCCGACCGGCCGCAAGCTCGCGATCGCGCTCCGCTGCTGGGCGGCGGCCCGGTTCGGCCACGCCGGATCGCGCCGCGAGCGGGCCGCGTGAAGGCCGCGGTCTACCGCGGCGCGGCCGGCCTCGGCGCCGAGGACTGGCCGAAGCCCGCCATCGGCCGGGGTGAGGTGCTGCTCCGGCTCAAGGGGTGTGGTCTCTGCGGATCGGACATCGCCAAGCTCGGCGATCCCGCCACGAAGATTCCGGCGGTCTTCGGGCACGAGGTCGTGGGCGAAGTGGCGGCGCTCGGCGCCGGCGTGTCGAGCTGTGCGGTCGGCGATCGCGTCGTGGCCGCCCACCACGTGCCGTGCGGCGCCTGCCACTACTGCCGCCGGGGCAGCGAATCGATGTGCGCCGCGTTCAAGGCGTCGAACCTGGACCCGGGCGGGTTCGCCGAGTACGTGCGCGTTCCGGAGGTCAACGTACGGCACGCGATGTTCCGCGTCCCGCCGCACGTCGGGGACGTTGCGGCGTCGTTCGTCGAG
>QHSM01000559.1 GCA_003221595.1 Candidatus Rokuibacteriota bacterium
GAGCGCGGGCTCTTGGCCATCCGCAAGGAGCTCGACCTCTACGCCAATCTCCGACCGGCGAAGTGCTTTCCGATGCTGGTCGACGCCTCCCCGCTCAAGCGACAGATCGTCGAGGGGACCGATCTCATGGTCATCCGCGAGCTGACCGGGGGGCTCTACTTCGGCGAGCCGCGCGGCGTCGAGCGCTTCGCCGACGGCGGCGCGCGCGCCATCAACACGATGGCGTACACCTCGCGCGAGGTCGAGCGCATCGCCCGGATCGGGTTCGAGGTGGCGCGCAAGCGCCGGCGGCGGCTCACGTCCGTCGACAAGGTGAACGTCCTGGTCGTCTCGCAGCTCTGGCGCGAGGTCGTGACCCGGGTCGGCCAGGAGTACCCCGATGTGACGCTCGACCACATCCTGGTCGACAACTGCGCGATGGCCCTGGTGCGCCGGCCCACGCAGTTCGACACGATTGTGACCGAGAACACCTTCGGTGATATTTTGTCCGATGAGGCGGCGATTCTCGCCGGCTCGATGGGCATGCTGCCGTCGGCGTCCCTCGGCGGGTCCGTCGGTCTCTACGAGCCGGTGCACGGGACGGCGCCGGACATCGCCGGGCAGGGCATCGCCAATCCGATCGCGGCGATCCTCTCGTCGGCGATGCTCCTGCGGTATTCGCTCAACATGGAGAAGGACGCGGACCGGGTCGACCAGGCGGTGCTGCGGGTGCTCGACGCGGGGCACCGCACGGCCGACATCGCCGCGGCCGGCGCGCGGCCGCGCGGAACGCGGGAGATGGGAGACCTGATCGTGCGCGAAGTGGAGCGACAGTACTGATGGCCTCCGGCCTTACCGTCGCGGTGGTGGGCGCCACCGGCGCCGCCGGGCAGACGACGCTCAAGATTCTCGAGGAGCGCAAGTTCCCCGTGCGCGAGCTGCGGGCGTTCGCCTCGGAGCGTTCGGTGGGCAAGACGGTGACGTTTCGGGGCGAGCCCGTCACCATCCGCCGCGTCGAGGCGCTCGCCTTCAAGGGCGTCGACATCGCCTTCTGCTCGGCGGGCTCCGCGCAGGCCAGGGAGTTCGCGCCGATGATCGTGAAGGCCGGCGCGACCGTGATCGACAAGTCGAACGCCTTCCGGATGGACTCGGATGTCCCGCTGGTCGTCCCCGAGATCAACGCGGACGCGGCCCGGCGTCACCACGGGATCCTGGCGTGCCCGAACTGCACCACGATCGTCACCGTGATGCCGCTCAAGCCGCTGCACGACGCCGGTCGGCTCACCCGGGTGATCGCGACCAGCTTCCAGTCGGTCTCCGGCGCGGGCGTCAACGGCATCGCCGAGCTCCGCGAGCAAGCCCTGGCGTGGGCGAAGGGCGAAGCGCTGACGCCCCGGCACTTTCCGCACCAGATCGCCTTCAACCTCATCCCGGCGATCGACCGCTTCGGCCCCGACGGCTACACCGGCGAGGAGATGAAGCTGGTGAACGAGACGCGCAAGATCCTCGACGCGCCGGCGCTCCGCGTCGCGCCGACGACGGTGCGGGTCCCGGTCTTCACCTCGCACTCGATCTCGGTCACCGCCGAGACCGAGGTCAAGATCACCGCGGCGCGCGCCCGCGACCTGTTCGAGCGATTCCCCGGTCTCAAGCTCTGGGACGACCCGGCCCAGCAGCGCTACCCGATGCCGATCGCGGTCGAGGGGCAGGACGACTGCTTCGTGGGCCGGATCCGCGAGGACCTCTCGAGCCCCAACGGACTGAGCTTCTGGGTGGTCGGCGACCAGCTGCGCAAGGGCGCCGCCACGAATGCCGTCCAGATTGCCGAGCTGCTGGTCCGCTCCTAGGTGCTCGCCCGGCGCGGGCCGGCTGCCAGAGGGGGCCGGCCGGCCATGACCTCGCTGCGTCGCTACTACCGCCGGTTCGGCTACAACGAGCGTTTCCTCCTGGCGATGATCATCACGATCCTGGTCGTGGCCTACGTGGCGGTGCCGCTCGTCGTCGAGTTCGTCGATGCCGTCCGCGGGTACGACCCCGCGTACTACGAGCCGAAGGACTTCGAGCGCCAGGACTGGCTCCGGCGCCAGATCGTGCCCGCGGTGCTGCCCGGGCTCTCGTGGGAGATCGTGATCGACATCATCCTGTTCCTGCTGGTCGCGGTCGTCTGGCTCACCTTCGTCCCGGCCCGCAGTCCGCGGCGCCTGCCGCCGCCGCGATAACGCCGGAGCGTTCGAGCTTCCGTCTGGTGCTGTCCTACGACGGCACCGACTATCATGGCTGGCAGGTCCAGCCCAACGCTCGGACGGTGCAGGGGCTTCTGCTCGATGCCGCGCGCCGGCGGTTCGGGACCGAGACGCGGATCGTCGGCGCCAGCCGCACCGACGCCGGCGTTCACGCGCTGCGACAGGTCGCATCGCTGACGACCGCCGCCCGCATCTCGAGCCCCGGCCTCCGGGGCGCCCTCAACGCCGATCTCCCGCGCGACATCCGCGTCCTCGACGTCCGCGAAGCGCCCCTCGGATTCAACGCACGGCGCGCGGCGACCGGCAAGCGCTACGCCTACCTCATCGACAACGGCCCGGTGGCGATCCCGCTCCTCGACCGTTACGCCTGGCACATTCCACAGCGGCTCGACGTGGACGCGATGCGGCGGGCGCTGGCGGGGCTCCGAGGCCGCCACGACTTCGGCGCGTTCTGCGCCGCGCCGGGCCGCGAGAAGGATCCGGTCTGCGTCGTGCGGGCGCTCCACGTGATCCGCCGGAAGGAGCGGCTCGCGGTGCTGCTGTCGGCGGACCGCTACCTCCACCACATGGCCCGCAACATCGTGGGCAGTGCGGTCGCGGTTGGGCGCGGCGCGCGGGACGCCGCCTGGCTCGGCGCCGTGCGCGAGTCGGGCGACCGTACGCGCGCGGGCCCAACGGCGCCGGCGCGCGGGCTCGCGTTGGTCCGGGTCCTGTATCCGCGCTAAGATCGCGGGTGAACCATGCGTACGTACATCAGGGTCCGCGGCCGTCACGGCGACGAGGTCACCGGCGAGGTCGTTCGCGAGCAGCCCCTCACGCTCTCCGTGAACGGCGAGAAGTTCCTGACGCTCCTCTGTTCGCCCATCGACCTCGAAGCGCTGGTCATCGGCTACCTGTGGATGGAGCGGGTCATCGGCGGGCTCGACGAGGTCCGGCGCGTCGAGGTCTCGGCGGTCGACGGCCTGGCGGAGGTGACCCTGACACACCCGGTGACGCTGCCGACCGAGCGCATTCTCACCTCGGGGTGCGGGGGCGGCGCGGCATTCACGGTGCGGCCCTGAGCGACGGCGAGCGACTGCTCCTGGTCGCCGAGGACGTCGGCCGGCACAACGCGATCGACAAGATCAAGGGCGCGGCGCTGCTGCGGGGGATTCCGACCGAGAATCGCATCCTCCTCTCGACGGGCCGCGTCTCCTCGGAAATGCTCCTGAAGGCGGCCCGGATGGGCGTGCCAATGGTGGCGTCCCGGACGTCGCCGACGGAGATGGCGGTGGGTCTGGCCGAGCAGCTCAACATCACCGTCTGCGGTTACGTCAGGGGCGAAGGCCTGAACCTCTACGCAGGTAGCGGGCTGGTGCTCGACGCGGAAGTCGCGGCCGCCCGTGGCTGACGAGACGCGGGACGACTCGGCCGAGACCGAGCGTCATCGTCGGGGACTCCGGTTCCGCAAGCGGGACGACTACGCCGTCGAGCTCTTCAAGGAAGCGCGCGCCCACCTGGACGACATCGCCCGGGTCGACCGCATCCTGCTCGAGCTGGGTAAGTTTTACAATCCGCTGGTTCACGGTCCGATCGTCGATCTGGCGACCCGCCGGCGCATCGTCGAGCATCTGCAGGCCGCTCGGACCGACGACGCCCGGACACTCCTCGACGAGCGCCTCCATCTCTATGCCCGGATGGAGCAGGACGGCTAGGCTCCGACGCTGGAGAGATTCTTCACATGAAGCCGCACACTTACGGAACGCGAGAGCTTGACACCCGTGGTCTGACCCCATTACGATTCCCGAGTTAAGAGCATCCTCATTCAAGGGGGACCACGCCAATGACGCAGGGCTTCACGGACTCCCTCCGACAGAATCGGATGATCGTCGTGGCCGTCGACCATGAGTCCGGCCACGTCCGGGTCAAGGAAGCATCCGACGTGTGTACCGACCTGACCTGCTCAGGGGAGACCCTCGTCGTCTCCGACGAGGGCGCCAGCACCGACCTCCAGACGCTCAATCCCGGTGACATCGTCAAGCTCGAAGGAAAGACGGGAAGTCCCAGGCGCATCGTCGTGGTGCGGCGCGCATGGGACGAGCTCACCAGCCCCGAGTGGTAAGGAGGACTCCATGAGTCTGTCACGCCGTGACTTTCTCAAGTTCGGCAGCGCGACCGCCGCGGGCGTCGCGGTCGCCGGCCAGGGAGTCGATCTCGCGCCGGTCGAAGCGGCCGCCACGTCTCTGAAGATCAAGGAGGCGAAGGTATTCCACGGCGTATGCCCCTATTGCGCGGTGGGCTGCGGCCAGCTGATCTACGCGAAGGACGACAAGATCATCGACATCGAGGGCGATCCCGACACTCCGCACACGCTCGGGCGCCTCTGTCCCAAGGGCGCGGCCACCATCCAGCTCTCCAACAATCCGCTGAGGCCGACGAAGGCGCTCTATCGCGCGCCCGGGTCGGACAGGTGGGAGGAGAAGCCGCTCGACTGGATGTACGACCAGCTCGCCAGGCGCTACTACGAGGCGCGCGAGAAGTATTTCATCGAGAAGGAGAAGGACAAGGACGGCAACACGGTGACCGTGAACCGACTGGAGGCGATCGCCTCGCTCGGGTCGGCGTGCGCGGACAACGAGGAGTGCTACCTCCTGTCCAAGCTCAACCGCACCTTCGGCATCGTCTACCACGAACACCAGGCCCGAGTCTGACACTCCGCCACGGTCCCAGCTTTGGGGACCACGTTCGGTCGCGGGGCGATGACGACGAACCTCATCGACCTCCAGCACTCGGATGTCATCATGGCCACCTCCAACATGGCCGAGAACCACCCGGTGGGATTCCAGTGGGTGATGAAGGCCAAGGAGCGGGGCGCGAAGTTCATTCACGTGGACCCGCGGTTCACGCGCACGAGCGCTGCGGCCGACATCCACGTGCCGATCCGGTCGGGCACGAACATCGCGTTCTTCGGCGGGCTCATCAACTACGCGATCCAGCACAACCTCTACTTCCGGGACTACGTCGTCCATTACACGAACGCGTCGTTCCTGATCGACCCGGAGT
>QHSM01000560.1 GCA_003221595.1 Candidatus Rokuibacteriota bacterium
TCCGCCTGCGTGCACCAGAGCTCGGTCCGCCAGCGCGCGGTGAGCCAGCCGGCGTTGCCCATGTGGTCGGGATGGAAGTGGGTCACGAGGACGCGCCGCACCGGGCGGCCGTCGAGGTGCGTCGCGAAGATGCGCTCCCACAGGGCGCGCGTGTCGTCGAGCCCGACGCCGGTGTCGACGATGGTCCAGCCCGGGCCGTCCTCGAGCAGCCACAGGTTGATGTGGTTGAGCTGAAACGGCAGCGGCATCCGCAGCCAGTAGATTCCCGGAGCGACCGCGCGGACGTCGGCGGGCGCGGGCGGTTCCGTCCACGGATGCTCGAGCGCCATGCGCTGCAGTGTACCTTGCGTACGCAGGGCGAACCTGATCTTCTATGCGCCGCACGCCCACACTCCGGAGGAGGCCCCATGAAATCGCCGCGGCTCGTCGCGCTCGTCGCGCTCTTCGCCGTCGTCGCGCTCGTCCCGGTCGCGCACGGGCAGCTGCTCCTGTCGACCAACGACAACAAGGTCACGCTCGTCAACGGCGCCGCCACCGTCGTGAAGAGTCCTCCGCCCGACACGCTGACGGTCATCGACCTCAAGGCCTGGCCGCCGAAGGTGCTGGCCGAGCTCGACGTGCCCGGCAGCGTGGTGGGACCGCCCTTCAGCGTGGCCGTCTCGCCGGACGAGTCGCTCGCGCTGGTGACGGCCAACGAGAAGCTCGATCCGGGCGATCCGACCAAGCGCATCCCGAACAACACGATGTCGGTCGTCGATCTCAAGGCGGCGCCGCCCCGGATCATCGCGACGCTCGAGACCGGCAAGGCGCCGGCCGGCGTCTCGATCAACCGCGCCGGCACGCTCGCGCTGGTGGCCAACCGCGGCGAGGGCACGGTGTCCGTCTACACGATCCAGGGCAAGACCGTGACGCCCGCCGGCAAGGTGACGGTCGCCGACGAGAAGTCGGGCACGAGCCACGCCGCGATCGCGCCCGACGGCAAGCTGGCGCTCGTCACCCGCGACGGCGACGATCGGATCTCCGTGCTGTCCATCGACGGCACGAAGGTGGAATACACCAAGCGCGACGTCTCCGCGGGTCTCCGGCCTTACGGCATCGACATCGCATCGAACGGCGCCTTCGCGGCCGTCGCCAACATCGGCCGGGGCGGCGGCGACGCCGACACCATCAGCATCATCGATCTCAAGGTCAAGCCGCCGCGCGTCGTCAGCACGGTGACCGTCGGCCAGACGCCCGAAGGCATCAAGCTCTCGCCGGACGGCTCGGTGCTCGCCGTGGTCGTCATGAACGGCAGCAACAAGCCGAAGGACTCGCCGTTCTTCAACGACGCCGGCAAGCTGGTGCTGCTGCGCGTGAGCGGCACGGACCTTTCTCGGCTCGCCGACGCGCCCATCGGCCACTGGTCACAGGGCGCGGCCTTCGCGCCCGACGGCAAGCACATCTTCGTCGGCAACATGGTCGAGAAGGACCTTCAGGTGTTCAGCCTGGACGGCGGCACGCTCAAGGACACCGGCGTGCGCATCGCGGTCAAGGGAGGCCCGGCGGCGATCCGGACCGCCGACAAGTAGGCGTCAGGGGCGCTCTTCGCACCCCGCGGTCGGGAAGAGGAACGAGCGCTTGCCGTCGAGCATGTGCGCGCAGTGCTCGCGCCACCACGCGGCCGCGACCGGGTCCTTGGCCTGGAGAAGATTGACCGCCTCCAGCGCGTTCACGGCGTAGCCGGTCTTCACGGCGTAGCGGCCGGTCACGAGGCCGACGATTTGTTGCCACCACCCGCGGGGCGACGAGAGCACGCCGGCGGCCATGGCAAGCTGACGGCCGACGCGCCGGGGGTCGAGGGGCAGGTCGAGCCCGACCCACGCCATGCGTACGGACAGGGGCGCCTCACCCGGGGGGATCGTGAGGATCCGGATCCGCGTCGCGAGCGCCATTCATTCACGATAGCCCGCCCCTCCACGGCGCCCCGCGGAATTTCATCCAGTCTCGGACCGCCCACATCTGGCTGTCGTGCTTGAGAATCTGGGCCGCGCGCGCCGGGCCGAGCCAGAGCGTTTCATGTCCGGGCAGGATCGAGGCTCGGGCGGCGCGTTCGATCTGCGCGGCGAAGAAGGCGCAGCGCTTCTCCACGCTGACGCCCTCGGCCGTCACGACGAATTGCACCGCCCGGCTCACGCACGCGCCGACGCGAACGACGAGGCCGCACTCCTCGAGGGCTTCTCGCACGACCGCCTCTTCGGGTGACTCGCCGTCCTCGAGCCCGCCGCCCGGGAGAAAGACGCCGTCGATCGCTCGCACGACGGCCACGCGACCCGCGCGATCTTGAAGGAGCGCATAGGCGCTCGACCTGACGACCGAGCCCCGGCCGCCGGGCCGCGTCCCGAAATGAGGCACGGCCCGCCAGTCCACCCCTAGCGCGGCTTCACCCAGGTTTCCGACCAGGCCAGGCAGGCGCTCGAGGCCTGCCGGTCGCCTCGCGTTTCCGCCCACGGCTGGCCCGTCGCGAACCGGCCGTTCCACTCGACCTGGGCCGAGCGCGCCGGGAAGAACGTGCTGAAGACGCCGATGGGGCGGTTGTTGAATCCGGGCGGCGCGTTGAGCACGAAGGGCTCGACGCAGTCGTACCAGGTCAGGCGGAGGCGGTCGGACCCTGCCACGACGGTCTCGATGGCGGTGGAGCGCGGATCACCGGCGC
>QHSM01000561.1 GCA_003221595.1 Candidatus Rokuibacteriota bacterium
CTTCCGGAACGCCGTGCGCGAGGTCGGCTGCGCGATCGTCGGCCAGACCGTCGATCTCGCGCCCGCCGACCGGCGGCTCTACGCGATCCGCGACGTCACGGGGACCGTCGAGTCCATCCCGCTGATCACCGCGTCGATCCTCTCGAAGAAGCTCGCCGCCGGGCTCGACGCGCTCGTCATGGACATCAAGGTGGGCTCCGGCGCGTTCACCCCGTCGCTCGAGACCGCTACCGCGCTCGGTGACAGCCTCCTGACGGTCGCCGGGGACGCCGGGCTCCGGACGACCGCGCTGCTGACCGAGATGGGCCAGGTGCTCGGCCATCACGTGGGCAACGCGCTCGAGGTCCTCGAAGCGGTCGAGTTCCTCACCGGAGCGCGGCGCGACGTCCGGCTTCACGCGGTGACGTCGGCGCTGGCGAGCGAGCTCCTGGTCCTGGGTGGGCTCGCGCGCGATGACGGCGAAGGGACGGCCGCGGTCGACAAGGCACTCGCGTCCGGGGCCGCGGCGGAGCGCTTCTCGCGCATGGTGAAGGCCCTCGGCGGCCCGGCGGATCTCCTCGAGCACCCCGAGCGCCACCTGGCCCGGGCGCCCGTCGAGCTGGCCGTCGCGCCCGAGACCGCCGGCGTCATCACGCGGATCGACGCGCGCGCGGTCGGGCTCCTGGTGGCCGCGCTGGGCGGCGGCCGTCAGGCGATCGCGGACGCCATCGATCCGGCCGTAGGACTCGTCGACGTGCGCGGCATCGGTGAGCGCGTGAGCCGTGATCGGCCGATCGCCGTGGTCCACGCCCGCTCCCCCGCCGCGGCGGAGGCCGCGGCGGCAGCGCTCCGGCGCGCGGTCAGCGTCGGCGACGAGCCGGTTTCGCCGGCACTCGCGGCGCCGCTGGTCCGGCGGATGGGATCACCCTCGGCTACTTGAGATATCGGCCGAAGAACGCGGTGACCTCGCGAATGCTGTCCGCCCAGGCCTCGGGATCGCCGCCGGTCGTGGCGCCCCGGCCGGTCGTCGAGTTCGCGTTGACCCGCGTCGCCACGTAGCGCACGGGGTTCGCGCTGTCGAACGAATGATAGGCCCCGGGATAGACCTTGATCGTCACGGGAGAGCCGGCCCGCTGCGCGGCTTCGGCCAGTCGCCGGCAAGGCTCCGCCGGCGTCCAGTCGTCCTTCTCTCCGATCAGGATCAGCAGCGGGCCGGCCGGCCGGTACCCGTCGTCGGCGCCGGTGGTCCCGCTCCGCAGCCACGGCGCGCATCCCGGATAGAGGGCCACGGCGGCCCTGAAGCCCGGCGACGCGCTCGGCGCGACCATCGCGGCGAGCGTCGTCGCCCCACCGTGCGATCCGCCCATGAGCCCGACGCGGGATCCGTCGACGAAGGGCAGCGTGCGGAGGTGAGCCAGCGCCGCGTAGGCGTCACGCACCCGGCGCGAAGGGCCGACGTCGTTGCGGCGCGGCGAAGGGTTGGTGCACAGGCCGGCGGGAAAGCCGCGCGTCGTGAAGCTGTCCGGCATGAGCACGACGTAGCCGCGTCCGACGAGCTCCCTCGCCCAGCGGCCGGGCGCCCCGCTCGAGCTGGGGCCGAGGCCGCTGCAGTCGTGCATGATCACGACGGCGGGAAACGGCCCGGGGCCGTCCGGCTTCTGGATCTGGATCGGAATCCACTCCGGGGTCCCGGCGGGCGTGGTCGTGGCGATGGCCGGCCCCTGAAGCCCACCGACAGTGCAGCCTCCCAGGACCGCGGCAACGGTCCAGAGCGCCAGCATCACGAGCGCCTCGCGACGTGCCATCGGGGCCGATGTTACTATCGTCCGAGCCAGGGAGGGTTCAGCGGCCCATGAACAAGGCGCTCGCCGGCATCCGCGTGGTCGACATCACGAACAATCAGGCCGGGCCCTCGTGCGGCCAGATGCTCGCCTGGCTCGGAGCGGACGTCATCAAGGTCGAGGAGCCGCTCAAGGGCGATCCCGCGCGCGAGACGCACAGGGACCGGCCGGACGCGGACAGCCTCTTCTATCTGTCCTTCAACGGCAACAAACGCAGCCTCACGCTCAATCTCAAGAACGACGGCGCCAAGGACGTATTCCGCGCGCTGCTCAAGACCGCGGACGTGCTCCTGGAGAACTTCGGCCCCGGTGTGCTCGAGCGGCTGGGCTTCGGCTATCGCGAGGTCAAGGCCCTCAACCCGCGCCTCGTGTACGCGAGCATCAAGGGATTCGGCTCGTACGGACCCTACCGCGACTACAAGAGCTACGAGCCGATCGCGCAGGCCATGGGCGGGGCCATGAGCGTCACCGGCTTCCCCGACAGCCCGCCGACCTACGTCTGGCCGTCCATCGGCGACTCGGGCACCGGCATGCACTGCGTGATCGGGATCCTCGCCGCACTCATGCAGCGCCACGCGACCGGCGAGGGCCAGCAGGTCGAGGTCGCCATGCAGGACGCGGTGGTCAACCTCATCCGGGTCAGCCTGCGCGATCACCAGCGCCGGGGCAAGCCGGGCGAGCGCACCGGCAACCAGCTCGGCACCAGCATCCCGGGATCGACGTACCGCTGCCATCCCGGTGGCCCCAACGACTACGCCTTCATCTTCGCGCAGCAGCAGATGTGGCGGCCGCTGCTCAAGGCCATGGAGCGCGAGGACCTCGTCGGCAACCCGAAGTACGACACCGCCGCGGCGCGCTGGGAGAACCGGGACGAGGTCAACGCCATGATCGAGGCGTGGACGCTCAAGCGCACGAAGCACGAGGTCATGAAGATCCTGGCCGGCGCCGGCGTGCCGTGCGGGGCGTGCCTGGACACCGGCGAGGTCATGACCGACCCGCACCTGATCGCGCGCGAGATGATCGTCGAGGTCCAGCATCCCGTACGCGGGCCGTACACCACCGCCGGCAATCCGATCAAGCTCTCCGCCTCGCCGACCACGATCTCGACCGCGCCGCTCCTCGGCCAGCACCGGCAGGAGCTCTTGCGCGAGCTGGGCTACAGCGACTCCGCCATTGCCAAGCTCGCGTCCGAGGGCGCTATTTGATCTGTCGCCGCGCTGGGTGGCGGCGGGTCGGGGGGCGGGTGTGGCAGGGGTCGGGACCACCACGCGGCACGCGTCCGCTGCCCCGTCGCGGCTGGGCTCCATCCGGGCGCTAGTTCTCCGTCGCCGCGTTTTGGGAACGGGTCCCTTCGACCCCTGCCACACCCGCCCCCCGACCCGCCGTCACCCCTGTCGTCGACGTTCCGTCGCCGTCGA
>QHSM01000562.1 GCA_003221595.1 Candidatus Rokuibacteriota bacterium
TCGTAGAGGTCGGCTTCGTGCTGACTCACGACCAGCAGCAGCCGGACTCCGGGAAAGGACCGAGAAGGCAGGCGGTCGAGCAACCCGAGCGTATGGCGCCGGCAGATGCCGTGAGTCTCGGCCGGGTCGTCGAGCGGCGCCCGCTCCCCGAGGCTCGCCGGCTCTCCCTCACGCTGGCACCAGGCGCACGACACTCTCATGCCGGGTCACTCGCCTGTCGGGCACGGACGCGCAGTTCCATGGTTCGCTCGAGAGACTGCAGTAGCACGGCCAATGCCAGGAGGCTCCTGGAGCGGGAGCGGGACGCGGTCGAGAGTTCTCAGGGACTTGCGCGGCACCGCGAACGGGCGGCGGGCCGGTTTGGCAAGCTCGGACAATATATGGCGGGCGTTGCGGACGCAGCGCGGCCGGCGCGGCGTCCGCGGCTTCGGCGAGGCGTCCGAGGCGCTCCCGCCGGGCGCTCCGGCGCCGGGCGGCTACGCGGTGAAGCCTTTGCCCTCGGTGGCCAGCCGGTCGAGGAGCGGCGCGGGCGTCCAGAAGGCGTCTCCGCTCTGCTTCTTGAACTCCAGCAGACGGTCGCGGAGTGCCCTGAGCCCGATCGAGTCGGCCCAGAACATGGGGCCGCCCCGGTAGACGGGCCAGCCGTAGCCGTACACCCAGATCACGTCGATGTCGCTGGCGCGGATGGCGATCTTCTCGTCGAGGATCTTGGCGCCCTCGTTGACCATCGGATAGAGGAGCCGCTGCAAGATCTCGTCGTCCGAGATCGCGCGGCGCGTGATGCCCATCGAGGTCGCGACGTCGACGATGATCTTTTCCACTTCCAGGTCGGGCACCGGCGTGCGATCGCCCTTGTCGTACTTGAAGTAGCCGGCCCCCGTCTTCTGGCCGAATCGGCCCAGCTCGCAGATGCGGTCGGCCACCGGCGCCTTGGCGCCGCGGCCCTTGCGGATACGCCAGCCGACGTCGAGCCCGGCCAGGTCGCTCATCGCGAACGGCCCCATCGCAAAGCCGAAGTCGGTGAGCACCCGATCGACCTGGTGCGGCGCCGCGCCCTCCAGGATGAGCTTCTCGGCCTGCAGGCCGCGCTGGTGCAGCATCCGGTTGCCGACGAAGCCGTAGCACACGCCGACCAGCACCGGCACCTTGCCGATCCGGCGCCCGACGGTCATGGCGGTCGCGATCGTGGTCTTCGACGACTTCCGGCCGCGGACGTTCTCGAGCAGCCGCATCACGTTGGCCGGGCTGAAGAAGTGGGTGCCGATCACGCTCTCCGGGCGCTTCGTGGCCGAGGCGATCTCGTCGACGTCGAGGGTCGACGTGTTGGTCGCCAGCACCGCGTCGGCTTTGCAGATGGCGTCGAGCCTGGCGAAGACCTCCTGCTTGATCGGCATCTCCTCGAACACCGCCTCGATGACGATGTCAGCGTCCGCCGCCGCCTTGAAGTCGACGCTCCCGGTGATGAGGCCCATCCGCTTCTCCACGTCCGCGGGCGTCAGGCGCCCGCGGGCCGCCGTCGCCTCGTAGTTCTTCCGCACGAGGCCGAGACCGCGGTCGAGCGCCTCCTGCGCCACCTCGACCACCGTGACGGGAATACCGGCGTTGGCAAAGTTCATGGCGATGCCGCCGCCCATGGTGCCGGCGCCGATCACCGCCGCTTTCTTGATCTCCTTGGCCGGCGTGTCCGCCGGAACGTCCGGGATCTTGGCCGCCTCACGCTCGGCGAAGAAGAAGTAGCGCTGCGCTTTCGACTCCGCCGAGTTGAGGAGCTCGACGAACAGTTCCCGCTCGCGCTTGATGCCCTGATCGAACGGCAGGCTGACCGCCGCCTCGACGGCCTTGACGATGCTCTCGGGCGCCCGGAAGCCGCGCGTCTGCCGCGCCACGCTCTTGCGGAACTCCGCGAAGATCTCCGGCTTGCTCCTGGCGGCCGCGAGCTTGTCGGTGAGGTCGCGGATCTTCCGGAGCGGACGCTTCTCGTCGAGCACCTTCTCGGCGAAGGCCACGCCGGCGGTGGTGAGGTCGCCGTCCACGATCTCGTCGATGAGCCCGGCCCGGAGCGCCTCGTCGGCGCCGATGGGGTCGCCGCTGACCATCATCTGCAAGCCCTTTTCGACGCCCACCACGCGCGGCAGCCGCTGCGTGCCGCCGGCGCCGGGCAGAAGCCCCAGCTTCACCTCGGGCAGACCGAAGCGGGCGCCCTTCACGCCGACGCGGTAGTGACAGGCGAGCGTGACCTCGAGACCGCCGCCGAGGGCCGTGCCGTGGATGGCGGACACGACGGGCTTCGGCGAGCCCTCGATCAGATCCAGCACCGCGTGGAGCGACGGCTCCGAGGGTGGCTTGCCGAACTCGGTGATGTCGGCGCCGGCGATGAAGGTGCGCCCGGCGCAGACGATGACGATGGCCTGCACGCCGCTGTCGGCCGTCGCCTGCTTGATCCCGTCGTGCAGTCCCTTGCGCACGTGCTGGCTGAGCGCGTTGACGGGTGGATTGTCCACGGTGAGCACGGCCACGCGGCCGCGGGCCGCGAGATCGACGGACTGGGTGATCTTCGCCATGGGATTCCTCGCCGGGTTGAAAGTGCCGCCTATGTTACTCCGTATCCGCCTGAGCCAGCCGACCGGCTCAGCAGCCGAGCTGCTCGGCCAGGTTCTGGAAGTCTCGCGCGATGACGTCCCACTGGCGCGCGGGCGCGACGTCCTTGTTCAGGTTCGGGCCGTGCTCGGCCGGCCGCGGCACGAACGCCGTTCGGAGGCCCAGCGCGCTCGCGTGACCGAGATCGCCGTT
>QHSM01000563.1 GCA_003221595.1 Candidatus Rokuibacteriota bacterium
ACCGTGACGGCGTACACGGGCACCTCGGCCCATGGCCAGGGCCACGAGACGGCGTTCTCGCAGATTCTCGCCGACCACCTGGGCGTGCCGTTCGACAAGATCGTGGTGCGGCACGGCGACACGCTGAACACCCCGATGGGCAACGGCACCGGCGGCAGCCGCAGCCTCGTCGTCGGCGGCTCGGCGATCATGGGCGCGGCGATCAAGGTGCAGACCCAGGCGCGCCGGCTCGCCGCGCACATGCTGGAGGCGGCCTTCGACGACGTCGTCCTCACCGACGGGCGCTATCAGGTGAAGGGCGTGCCGGACAAGGCGCTCATGCTCGAGGCGATCGCCGCGCGCGCGTACGGCGAGGGGCTGCCCGACGGCATCGAATCAGGGCTGGAGGCGACGGAGTTCTTCCGCCCGCCGCAGCTCGTCTATCCCTTCGGCGCTCACGTCGCGGTGGTGGAAGTCGATCGAGAGAGCGGGCGGGTGTCCGTGCGCGCTTTCATCTCCGTCGACGACTGCGGCGTGCGCGTGAGCCCGACGCTCGTGGCCGGCCAGGTGCACGGAGGCCTCGCGCAGGGCATCGCGCAGGCGCTCCTCGAGGAGCTGGTCTACAGCTCGGACGGCCAGCTCGTGACCGGCACGCTCATGGACTACGCGGTGCCGCACGCCGACGACCTGCCGTCATTCGTGACCGATCAGACCGTGACGCCGACCCCGCGCAACCCGATGGGCGCCAAGGGCATCGGCGAGGCGGCGACGATCGGCGCCACGCCGGCCATCGTCAACGCGGTGGTCGACGCGCTCCGTCCGTTCGGGGTGCGGCACCTCGACATGCCGCTGCGCCCCGAGCGCGTGTGGCAGGCGATGAAATCAGGGGCGCGCTAGCCGGTCGCTAGCGACTGCTGGAAGCCGACTCCAGCAGGCCGGTCGGGCAGGCGACACCGGTGCCGCCGAGCCCGCAGTAGCCGCCGGGGTTCTTCGCGAGGTACTGCTGATGGTAATCCTCGGCGTAGTAGAACTCGGGCGCGTCGAGGATCTCCGTCGTGATTTTGCCGAAGCCCGCCTTGGACAGCACACGCTGAAAGGCGTCGCGCGAGGCCTCGGCGAGCCGGCGCTGCTCAGGCGTGTAGACGTAAATCCCGGATCGATACTGCGTGCCCACGTCGTTGCCCTGCCGCATGCCCTGGGTCGGATCGTGGCTCTCCCAGAAGGCCTTCAAGATGCCGTCGTAGCCGACGCGCTTGGGATCGAAGACGACCGCCACGACCTCGTTGTGGCCCGTCAGGCCGGTGCAGACTTCCTCGTAGGTCGGATTCGGCGTGAAGCCGGCCGCGTAGCCGACCGCCGTCGTGAAAACTCCGGGCATCTCCCAGAACTTGCGCTCGGCGCCCCAGAAGCATCCGAGGCCGAACATCGCCATCTCGAGCCCCGCCGGAAACGGCGGCGCGAGCGGCTGACGGTTCACGAAGTGAGCGGCGGGCACCGGCATGCGCTCGGTCCGGCCGGGCAACGCGCTTTCCCGCGACGGCATCACCTGCTTGGTTCTCGACCCCCACATACCTGCCTCCTCAGATCTCGCCCTTCTCCCGCATCGTCTTCTCGTCCCACAGCCAGATGCGATAGCCGTCGGGATCCTTGAGCTCCGCGCCGTAGCCCCAGAACGTCTTCTGGGGTGGATGGTCGAACTTTACACCCGCCGCGCTCAGCGTCTTGTACTGGGCCTCGACGTCGCCGACCTGGAACGTCAGCACGCAGCTTGGCCGCCCCGGTCCTCCGGGCGTCTCGGCGAGGAACAGCGTGAAACCGAACTCGTCCTGTACCGCGGCGGTCCGCCGCTCGGGGATCTCGAACTCGAGCGTCAGCCCGAGCGTCTTCATGTACCACTCACGCGACTTGTCACAGTCGCTCACCGCGATCGTGAGGTGGTCCAGCTTGATCATGAGCCCTCCCCGTGGCGAGGACAGCATACGACAAGGCCCGCCTGCCAGTCACGGAACACCGGCGCGGCGCCCGCGGTCAACGACGGGAATCACGGCAGTGCCGATCAGCTCGATGGCGGCCGCCGGGTCGCCGTGCGGGGCCAGCGCGATCTCGCCGCACCCCAGCCGCTCGAACTCCAGGAGCCGCTCCACGCAGCGCGGGAGGCCCCGGCGGTCGCTCGTCAGCGTCAGATGCTCGATCAGCCGGTCGGCGACGTCGGGCGCCGGCTGCCAGGGCTCCGTTCCCCGGAACAGCGCCCGCAGCATCTCCGGCTGTCGCTGTTCCAGCTCTCGCGCGTCGGCCTCGGCAAGCCCGATCGAGGACGCCACGTCGCGAATATAGTAGAGGCGAAAGCCGAGCCCGCGGCGGGCCAGGCGCATCGCCTCCTCGCGCGTCTCCTGGACGTTCCAGACGAACCAGTTGCTGATCGCGAACGGCACCGCGTCGCGGCCGGCGGCTGTCAGCTCGGCGCGGACGCGGCCGATCAGCGAGCCCAGATAGCCGAGCGGCATGTCGGTCACCATCACGCCGTCCGCCTTCCGCGCGGCCAGTCGCAGCATCCGCGGGCGATTCGCGCCGAGATAGAGCCGGTCCATCCGAACGGAGCGCCACGGAGAGAACAGGCCGTTGACCTGAAAACGCGTCCCGGAATAATTGACCTCGCCGCCCGCGGCCAATGCGCGGACGATGTCGATGCACTCCTCGACGGCCTCGACGCGGCCCCGCGCCGGTAGTCCGAGCGTCGCCGCGAGGTCGCCGCCGGCGCCCAGCACCAGGCAGGCGCGGCCCGGTGCGATCTCGTCGAGCGTCAGGAGGGCGAGGCCGGCGTGCACGGGATGCATCTCGAAGGGGCTCAGCGCGACCGGGCCCAGCCGGATCCGGCTCGTCGCAGCGGCCGCCAGGGCGAGCCGCACGAAGTGGTCCTTCGTCCTGGCCCCGCCCGATAGCCAGAGGTGCGAAAAGCCGTGCGCCTCGGCGAGCCGCGCGAGCTCGGCGATCTCCGACGCCGAGCGCCGCCCGTCCAGCACCACCCCGACTTTCATCGGCC
>QHSM01000564.1 GCA_003221595.1 Candidatus Rokuibacteriota bacterium
CAGCCCCAGCTCGGTGTCGGCGGCTGGGTGCCGAGCCCGAGGAAGGAGAGCGTCGCCTCCACGATGATCGAGGTCGCGATGCCTAGCGTCGTCGTCACGATGATCGGCGCCAAGCAGTTCGGCATGACGTGGCGCAGGAGAATCCACGGATCGCGCACGCCGAGGGCGCGGCACGCCTCGATGTACTCCTTCTCCTTGATGGACAGGACGCTGCCTCGCACCAGCCGCGCGTAGATCGGGATCCGGACGATCGCGATGGCGCCGGTGACCTTCATCGTGCCGATGAGCCCGGCCGTCGGCGCGAAGATGACCATCAGGATGATGGCGAGCAGGTAGATCGGAAACGCGAGGATCAGGTCCATCGCGCGCATGATGATCGAGTCCGCGCGGCCGCCGTAATACCCGGCGATCATTCCGAACGGGACGCCCACGAAGAGCGCGAGCAGCACGGAGGAGACGCCGACCGCCAGCGAGATGCGGCTGCCGTGGATGACGCGGCTCAGCATGTCGCGGCCGAGCTGATCGGTCCCGAGGGGATAGTCGCGGCTCGGGCGCTCGAAGGTATGTGTCTGGTCGCTCGCGATCGGGCTCTGGGGCGCGAGCACGTCGGCGAAGATCGCCACCACGAGCAACAGGCCGACGATGCCCGCACCGATAACGGCTGTCGTGCTACGGCGGAGCCGCCGCACACCCTGGGCGAACGGCGACTCCGCGCGATCGGCCTTCGCCCCCCACGCGACATCCGAAGTCGCCGGAAGCTCGGCCTCCTGGATACTGCCTCCGCTGATGGGCCGCGACGGTCTGGCGAGCGATCCGCGGTCGTCGGTCATCGTGCCCTCAAGAGTACCGGATCCGTGGGTCCAGGAAGGTGTAAGTGAGGTCGACGATCAGGTTGATGAAGACGAAGGCGAGCGCCGTGATGAGCGCGAAGCCCTGCACCTGCTGGTAGTCGCGCGCGATGATGGCATCGATCCCGAAGGTGCCGAGCCCCGGCATCGCGAAGAGCGTCTCCACGACGATGGCGCCGCCGATGAGGAAGCCGACCTGCAGGCCCATCACGGTCACGGTCGGGATCAGCGCGTTCTTCAGCGCGTGCTTCAGGATGACCGGACGCTCGCTCAGGCCCTTGGCGCGCGCCGTCGTCACGTACTCGGTGCGGATCACCTCGAGCATGCTGGCGCGGAGCAGCCGGGTGAGGAGCGCGGCCCGCCCGACGCCGAGCGCCAGCGCCGGCATCAGCACGTGCTGGGTGTTGCCCCACAGGCTCGCCGCGCAGACGACGGTCTGACACGTCCCGGGCAGGTACACCCAGCCGGAGCTGGGCAGCGCGCCGCCCATGCCGATCGAGAACACCAGGAGGAGGAGCACCCCGAGGAAGAACTCGGGAACGGAGACCCCCACCATGGCCACGGAGGTCGCCGTGTAGTCGGCCCACGTGTTCTGGCGCAAGGCGCCGATGATGGCGGCGGGGATCGCGATCGCGAGCGCCACCGCCATCGAGAGAACGATCAGCTCGAGGGTCACCGGCAGGCGCACCAGGACGTCCTTGAGGACCGGCCGCCCGCTCAGGATCGACGCGCCCCAGTCGCCCTGCGCGAGCTTGCCCAGCCAGATCACGTACTGGAGCAACACCGGCTTGTCGAGCCCGTAGTCCTGGCGGGCCTTGATCGCGTTCTCTTCGGTATACGCGTCACCGAGCAGAGAGACGACGGGATCACCCGGGATCGACCGCATCATGATGAACACCACGAACGTGATTCCGAGGATGGTCGGAATGATCTGCAGCAGCCGCTTGAGGATGTACGTTCGCATCGCCTACTTGTCCAGCCAGACCTTCTTGTAGATGACCTTGAACTCGGCCTGGTACACGTAGTCCTTCATCCACGGCTGCGCGGCCTGGTAGAACGGCGAGCCGGAGATCGTGTTCCAGTAGAGCTTGTCGGCGCTGTACTCCTGGAGCTCCTTGGCGATGGCCTTGCGCTTCACGGGGTCCATCTCCCGGGCGTAGCGGATGTAGAAGTCGTCGATCCTCGTATCGGTGTGGCGCGAGTGGTTCCAGGCGGCCGTGGTGGCCGACAGGTAGGAGTTCTGGTCCACCGTCAGGAGCGACGCGAGGTCCTCGACGTACATGTCGAACGGGCCGTCCTGGGTGGACGTGACCATCCAGCTCGGCTTGTCGACGAGCCGGATGTTCGCGGTCACGCCGATCCGGCTCATCTGCTCCTTGATCACCGTGGCGATCACGCTGAACACCGATTTCTCGGTGTTGGTCATGAGCTCGAAGGTCAGCGGCTTCTGGGGACCATATCCGGCCTCGGCGAGCAGCGCCTTGGCTTTGGCCGGGTCGTAGGGGCACATGT
>QHSM01000565.1 GCA_003221595.1 Candidatus Rokuibacteriota bacterium
CAGCACCGGGCGCGAAGGCGGCGCCTACCACCTCTTCGCGCGCGAGTACCGCAAGCTGGCGGTCGCCGACGGCTTCACCGTCGAGATCCAGCCCGGTGCCGGGTCAGTGGAGACACTGAAGCGCCTGGCGAGCGGCCAGTCGATGACCGGCTTCGTCCAGGGCGGCACCGCCGAGGCCGCGCCGACCCCGGGCTTGCTCTCGCTCGGAAGCCTCTACTACGAGCCGGTGTGGCTCTTCCACCGGAAGAACCAGCCGCTGAACGGCCTGAATGACCTGCGCGGCCGCCGGATCCAGGTCGGCGAGGAAGGCAGCGGCATCCGGCCCCTCGCGGTGCGCCTTCTGCGCGACAGCGGCGTGACCGAGCAGAACTCCACGCTCCTCGCCCTTCCGAGCGAGGCCGCTGCGGCAGCTCTGGCGGCGGGCCGCATCGACGCCGCCTTCTTCATCATGGCGCCGACCGTGCCCCTGGTGCGCCAGCTCCTGCTGAGCCCCACCGTGAGCCTCTGGAGCGTCAGGCGGACGATCGCCTACACGACCCGCTATCGGTTCCTGTCCACGGTAACCCTGGGCGAGGGCAGCGTCGACCTCGCCGCCAACATCCCCGACCGCGACATCCTGCTGCTGGCGGCCACGGCGACGCTCGTCGTGCACGAGGACGTGCATCCAGTGATCGTACGGTTCTTGCTCAAGACCGCCGAGATCGTGCACAGCCGTCCCGGCCTCTTCGAGGCGCCCAACGCGTTTCCGTCGGACGCGTTCGTCGAGCTGCCGCTCCACGAGGTGGCGCGGCGCTACCTCCGGAAGGGACCGCCCCTCCTGGAGCGCTACCTGCCGTTCTGGATGGCCGTGACGGCCGAGCGCTGGGCGCTCCTGCTGCTGCCCCTCGTCGGCCTCCTCCTGCCGCTCATGCGCATCCTGCCGATGATCTACAACGCGCAGATGCGGCGGCGGGTCACCCGCTGGTACCGGGGCGTACACGAGATCGACCACACGCTCGCGGATTGCACGCCGGAGGAGGCGCGCGCGGCGGCCGGGCGGCTACGCGCCGTGCAGAAGGAAATCTTGACCATGACGCCGCCCTCGGCCGGCTTCATGGGCGAGCTCTACGACCTGAAGCTCCACATCGAGTGGCTGCTCGGCCGTGCCGAGGAACGGGGGGCCAAGTCGGCCAAGGCTCACTCGCCCAGGTAGATCTCCCGGGTTCGCGGGTGCGCGACGACCTCGCCGCGCGTGCCCTCGACCACCACCTCGCCGAAGTGCAGCACGGTGATCCGCTCCGCGAAGTCGAGCGCCACGTCCATGTCGTGCTCGATCATGACGATCGTCACATCGCGCGGGATGCCGGTGACCAGCCGGAGCACGTCGCGCCGCTCGTCGACCGAGAGCCCCGCGAAGGGCTCGTCGAGCAGGAGCACCCGGGGATTCTGGGCGAGCGCCATGGCGACCTCGACCCGGCGGCGCTCGCCGTACGAGGTCTGGGCGAGCGGCCGGTCGGCGAGGGGCTCGAGCCCGACCCGGGCGAGCGTCGCGCGCGCCCGCTCGATCAGCGCCGCCTGGCGGTCGAGCCCGACGAACGGATTCCAGCGCAGCCGCGAGAGCCCCAGCAGCGACAGCACGACGTTGCGCAGGAGCGTCTCGCCGGGGAAGAGCGTGATGATCTGGTACGTCCGGGCGATCCCCAGGTGGAAGCGACGGCGGCTGGGAACGCGCGTGATGTCCCGGTCGAAGAGCGTGACGGCGCCGCCGTCGGGCCGGAGCTCGCCGGTGATCAGGTTGAACAGCGTCGTCTTCCCCGCCCCGTTGGGGCCGATGATGAGACGCCGCTCGCCCGGCTCGACCGCCAGGCTCACGTCCGACGTGACGCGCAGCCCCCCGAACGACTTCTCGAGGTTACGGACGGCCAGCGCGCTCACCGCGCTCAGATCACGTTTCGGGCGCGGAGCCCCGCGATCTCCTCGGAGCCGTACCCGAGCGCCCTCAGGATGTCGTCGGTGTGCTCGCCCAGGGTCGGCGCGCGGTGTCGGAATTGCGCGGGCGTCTCCGACAGGTCGACGGGCGTCGGCGCCAGCGGCGCCGGGCGCGCCAGCCCGGGGTACTGGCTGTCCCGGAGAAGGCCGGCGGCGCGGATGTGCGCGTCCTCCAGCGCCTGCTGCGGCGAGTAGAGCGGCCCCGCCGGAATCCGCGCGGCCTCGAGCTCGGCCAGCGCCTCCGCGGTCGTGCGCTCGGCGGTCCACTCGCTCATGCGCTTGGAGATCATCTCGCCGTGATCGCCGCGCGCGAGATCGTCCTTGAACCTTGGATCATTGAGCCAGTGGTCCTCGCCCATCAGCTTGGCCCAGCGCCGGAACATCGGCTCGCCGATCGC
>QHSM01000566.1 GCA_003221595.1 Candidatus Rokuibacteriota bacterium
GCCGCGAGCGTCCCGAAGGCGGCGAGCGACGCGGTGCCGCAGTCGACCCAGGGCACGGCGGCGCGCAGCGGCTGCTCCGGCGTGCCCGTGAGGTACGCCGAGCCGCACATGACCTGCCCGATGCCGTCGAAGCCGTGCTTGGCGCTCCACGGCCCGCCGGCGCCGAAGGCCGTCACGGTCGTGAGGATGATGTCGGGCTTCACGCGACGCAGGCTCTCGAGATCGAGGGCCAGCGAGCGCAGCACCTCCGGCGGCAGGTTCGCCACGACGACGTCGGCGGTGGCCACGAGCTTCTTGACGATCTCGCGTCCTTCCGGGCATGCCGGGTCGAGCGTCATCGCGCGCTTG
>QHSM01000567.1 GCA_003221595.1 Candidatus Rokuibacteriota bacterium
CGTAGAGCTGGACGCCGGGAAGCCCGAACGCCACCTTCACGCCTTCGCGAGCGAGAGCCTTGACGATCGCTTCACCACCGGTCATGCGGGCCATTGACGGCTCCTTGAATTCGTCGCTGCGCCTCGGCCGGCGGGGCCAGCCTGGGCAGGGCCGAAGGGTACCACGCGCGCCCGCCGGCCGTCTCCGGCCCCGCGAGCGCGGGGCTCATCGTACACTACCGCCCGATGCCCGAGCTTCCCGAGGTCGAGGCCGCCCGCCGCTTGCTCGCCCGCTCGGCGGTCGGGCGACGGATCGTCGACGTCCACTGCGCGCCCGACCCCATCGTGTTCCAGGGCGTGAGCCCGGCCCGTGTGCGCCGCGCCCTGGTCGGACGCCGCATCGTCGCGGCGCGACGTCACGGCAAGCACCTCTGGCTCGAGCTCGATCGCCGGCCCTGGCCGTGCTTTCACTTCGGGATGTCCGGCGAGATCGAAGTCCGTGGCCAGCGCCGCGGCCGGCTCATGACCGAGGGCCGCCGGGCGCATCCGGACGTCTGGCCGCCCCGATTCCTCAAGCTGCACCTGGTGCTCGACGACGGCACCGAAGTCGCGTTTCGCGACGCGCGCCGGCTCGGGCGCGTGCGGCTGCGCCACGACCCGCGCGCCGAGCCGCCGATCAGCCTGCTCGGCTTCGACGCGCTCCGCCAGCTGCCGCCCCTCCGCCGCCTGGCGGCGCTCTTCGGCGAGCGCGCGGCGCCGGTCAAGGCGGTGCTGCTCGACCAGTCGTTCTCGGCGGGCGTGGGGAACTGGATCGCCGACGAGGTGCTCTACCAGGCCCGCATCGATCCGCGCCGCCGCGCCCACCTGCTCACGGCGGCGGAGGTCGGGCGGCTGCGCGCGCGCCTGCGCTCGGTCGTGACCACGGCGGTTCGCGTCGGCGCCGACAGCGACCGGTTCCCGCCGAAGTGGCTCTTTCACACCCGATGGAGCAAGCGCCTGCGGAGCCCGATGACGGCGCGCGGCGAGCGCATCCGCTACCTCACGGTGGGCGGCCGGACGACCGCATGGGTCGCCGAGGTTCAGCGCTGAGCGCACCGGCCCGGCGGCCGGTGGTAGCATGGCGGATCTTCCGCAGGAGGCGATGATGTCGAATATCGCGCCGGTGCACCTCATGCGATGGATCGAGGAGAACAAGGGCCTGTTCAGCGGGCCGGTCGCGAACAAGGAAGTCTTTCCGGAGAGCGAGTTCATCTATCAGATCGTCCGCGGCCCGAACGCGCGGAACGACTTTCACATCGACCCGGGCGACGAGATCTTCTATCAGCTGAAGGGCGACATCACCGTGCGGTGCATCGACGCCGACGGCGCGATGCGCGACGTCAAGGTGCGCGAGGGCGAGGTCATGCTCTGCCGCGCCGGGACGCCGCATTGCCCGATCCGCCCCGCGGACACCTGGGGGCTCGTCATCGAGCGCAAGCGCCGGCCCGACGAGCTCGACCGGCTCGCGTGGTTCTGCGAGCGATGCGGCGGGAAGCTCCACGAGGCGACGTTCTCGTGCGCGAACATCGAGGTGGAGCTGCGCGACGTCATCCAGACGTTCAACGCCAGCGCGAAGCTCCGGACGTGCGCGAAGTGCGGCGCCGTCCTCGGCGTTCCCGCCGGGGCCTGACCGGCCGGAGACGACACCAGGGGAGCGCGCCGCCTCCGGACGGCTCGCCCGGGCGCCTACACGCCGACGTCGGTGTACTTCACATCGCAGCGGTAGGTCCTGTACTCGCCCACGAAGAACGGCTGGAGCGGCGCCATGATCTCCCGGTAGAGCGGGCTCTGCTCGTAGGCCTGCATGTCCGCCGGGTTGTCCCACAGGCTCACGGCGAAGCCGGTGTCCGTGTCCGCGGAGTCCTGCGCGAGCCAGCGACCGCGAAGCCCCTTGAGCCCCTTGCCCTTGGTGAGGACGTTCGCCCGGTAGGTACGCTCGAACTCGTTCCACGCGCCCGCGCGAAGCTTGCCCCAGGTAATGCGGATCACCATGGCTGACCTCCTTGGCTGACTCGACCTCCGATCGCGCCGGCGGTGCCGGCGGCGGCCCGAGACATTCGGGCCTTTGTTCCAGGCGCCCGGCACGGCGGGCGCGGTGGATTCAGCGAGCGAAGTTGTCGATCAGGAAGCGCGAGATGCTGTGGCGCGACGGAAGGCTCGGGAGGCTCGAGCACGAGAACCAGCGGGCGTCCTCCAGCTCCTCCGGGTCGACCCTGATGTCGCCGCCCGCGTAGGTGGCGACGAAGCCGACCATGAGCTGGCTCGGGAAGGGCCAGTTCTGGCTCCCGACGTAGGTGATGTCCTTCACGTCCACGCCGACCTCTTCCTTCACCTCGCGCGCGACGCAGCCCTCGAGCGACTCACCGTTGTCGACGAAACCGGCGACCAGCGCGTAGCGGCCGGGCGCCCAGATGGACTTGCGGGCGAGCAGCACGCGATCGCCGTCGCGCACGACGACGATCACCGCCGGGTGCAGGTGAGGGTAGTGCTCGTACCGGCAAGCCGGGCAGCGCTTGCCCCACTCGCCCGGAAGGCGCTCGGTCCGGTCGCCGCAGCGGGGACAGAAGCCGCTCGTCGATTCCCACCAGAGCGCCTGCATGGCCATGCCGCCCAGCGAGAGCAGATCGTCGGGCAGCCGTGTGCCCGCCATGGGCACGAGCGTCTCGCGCTGAAACTCCTCGGGGACGGCGGCGTCGCGCGGGAGCGAGGCGACCCAGCATTCGGTATCGCCCCCGAGCGTGCCGAGCCAGATCGACTCGCCGAGCGCGCCGTCGAGGTTCGCGGGGCGGTCACCGGCTGGAAGTCGGAAGCTCTCGCCGTCCGGGACCACGACGAGCTTCTGCTCCTGGATGATCAGCCACTGACCGCGCTCCCGCGGCGGCTTCGTGCCGCGCTTGGCCGGAACGAAGGAGCCGCGAAGGCAATCCATGTTGAAGGGCAGGTAGACGGTCAGCGGCGTCGTCATGATCCGAGGAGCCCCACGTTGACCGGCGCGCCGGCGGCCGACGCCTCGGCGCCGCGGCCGACCGCCGGTGCTTCGGCGCTGAGCTTC
>QHSM01000568.1 GCA_003221595.1 Candidatus Rokuibacteriota bacterium
TTCTGGGCTTTGCGACAGCGGCGCGCAACTGCGCGCGAAAGCGTGTAACTCCCAGACTTTTTTGGTGGTGGCCCCAACGGGATTCGAACCCGTGTTTCAGCCTTGAGAGGGCCGTGTCCTGGGCCTCTAGACGATGGGGCCAGCTAATTTGTTGGCTGGGGGAGGAGGATTCGAACCCCCGCTACGTGGTCCAGAGCCACGCGTCCTACCACTAGACGATCCCCCACCAACGCCCCAACCTTACCACAGCCCCAATGAACGATGAGTCAGCCAGTGAACGGGGCGTCAGCGGATCGCCGACTTGAGCATGCGGCTCGGGCGGAAGCGCGGCACCTTGACCGTCGGAATCTGAATCTCCTTGCCGGTGCGCGGGTTGCGGCCGTTGCGCGCGGCCCGCCTCGTCACGACGAATGTCCCGAATCCGGAAATTGTTACACGCCGCCCTCGGCGCAGCGACTCGACGATACCGCAGACGAAGGCATTCATGGCGCGCTCCGCGGAAATCTTCGAGCCCCCCGAGCTCTTCGCCATGATTGCCACCAGCTCGGCCTTCGTCATCTCGCACCTCGCCCCCTCTCTAGCCTGCCGGGGCGCTGGTGTCAATCGGGACGTGACGTCAGGACGTCACGCGGCGTACGGCATCGAGGAAGAACGCGGGCTGGAAGGGCTTTTCGACGACGAGCGCGCCCGCTTCGCGGATGAACGAGAAGGCCTCGCGGTTCGCGGTGTCGCCGGTGATGAAGATGAAGCGCGGGCCGAGCGACGGATCGCCCGTGGTCGCGTCGCGATAGAACTGCTCGCCGTCGCCGTCGGGCATCCGGATGTCGGACACGATCAGGTCGTAGCGCTGGCGGCGTACGCGCTCGAGGGCCTCGCGGCCGCCGGTGGCCACGTCGACGCGCCAGCCGGTCTGGCTCAGGATCGTCACGACGAGGTCGAGCACGCTCGCCTCGTCCTCCACGACGAGCGCCGCGCGGCCGTCGCCGGTGACGACCATCGGTGAGCCCGCCGGCGCCGCGCGCCGCGCGGCCGTCGACTGGGCCACCGGTAGCTCCAGCCGGAACATCGTCCGGCCCGGCCGGCTGTCCACGGCCAGGTGGCCGCCGTGCTCCTCGACGATCCCGTACGAGACCGAGAGACCGAGCCCGGTGCCGGTGCCGACGGTCTTGGTCGTGAAGAACGGCTCGAAAACGTGCGGGAGCGCCTCGTGGGGGATGCCCGGACCGTCGTCGATCACCTCGGCGTACACCGAGCGCCCGTCGCGGGTCACGCCGGTGGTCAGGATGATGCGCCCGCCGTGCTTGGCCTCGAGCATGGCCTGCTCGGCGTTGAGCAGGAGGTTCAGGAACACCTGCTCGAGCTGATGCGGATCGGCCAGCACCGACGGCAGGCCTCGGGCGAACTTCTTGTCGACCGCGATGGCCGAGATCTGCATCTGATTGAGCCGGAGCGCCAGGGTCTGGTCCAGCACCTCGTTCAGGTTGACGGGCATGCGCTCGGCCGGACGCTGCCGGGCGAACAGCAAGAGGTTGCGGACGATCTTCGCCATCCGGTCAGCCTGGGCGACCATCAGCTCGATGGGGCGCAGCACCGCCGCCGGCACCTCACGCGCCAGCAGGAGCTGGCCGTAGCCGACGATCACGCTGAGCGGGTTGTTCAGCTCGTGCGCGACACCGGAGACGAGCTGGCCGAGCGCCGACATCTTCGCGGCCTGCACCAGCTGGGCTTGCGTCTCGCGCAGCCGCACCAGGCTGTCGCGCGCGCTCGCGTACAGGCGCGCGTTCTCGAAGGCGAGCGCGGCCTGGTCCGCGAGCGCCTCGAGCGTCTGCAGCTCCTCGCGCGAGAACGTGCTGCCCGGGTCGGCGCCGAGGCCGAGGGCGCCGATCACTCGATCGTGCGTGAGGAGCGGCACGCCGACGACAGCGCGATAGCCGCTCGCGCGGATCCGCTCGCGCACCCAGGCCGAGAGCTGGATGGCCGGGTCGGCCAGGATGTCGGCGGTGGCGACGATGCGGCGCTCGGCGACCGCGCGGCCCACCGCGCCCTCACCCGGCTTGAAGATCAGCTCACCCATCGTGTCGGCGTCGACCCCGTGGGTGGCCAGCGCGCGCAGCGTCCCGTCCTCGGGCTCGAGCAGGAACACGCCGGCGGCCCGCGCGTTCACCAGCTCGGCGGAGCCCCGCGCGAGCAGCTTGGCGATCGGCTCCACTTCCAGGGTCGAGGTCAGCTCGCGAGCCAGCCGCGCCAGCACCTCGGCGACGTCGCGCCGCCGCTTCGCCTCGTGGAAGAGGCGCGCGTTCTGGATCGCGATGGCCGCCTGGGCGAGGAACAGGTCCATCATGTCCTGCTTGTCCTTGCCGAAGCGAAGCGGCTCGGTGTGGGCGAGCGCCATCACCGCCAGCAGCTCTTCGCCGGCGAGGACCGGGAATCCCGAGAAGCTGCGAATGCCCCAGCGATCGGTCCAGCCGCGGCTGATGTTCCGCTCGTCGGTCGCCATGTCGTCCACCACCAGCTTTTCGCGGTGGCGGGCGACCCAGCCGACGGTGCCCTGGTCGTAGCTCATGATCCGCGGCGAGAACGAGTCGGCCATCTCGGGCACGGTGCCGCTCGTGAACGAGAGCGTGCGCCGCTGCTCGTCGGCCAGCCAGAAGGTCACCAGGCGCGCGCCGGTCAGCTCGGCGGCCGACTCCGAGATGGTGCGCAGCAGGGCGTCGAGCTCGAGCGCGCTCGAGATGCGGCGGTTGACCGTTGTCAGGGCGCGGATGCGGGCGGCCTCCGCGTGCTCGGCCTCGTAGAGTGACGCATTCCGGATGGCGATCGCCGCCTGCTTGGCCAGGAACTCGAGCGCCGCAATCTCCTCGCTCCCGAACGAGCGCTCGGTCCAGTAGTGCACGACCAGCGCGCCCAGAATGCGATCCTTCGCGGCGAGCGGCGCGGCCACCGTGGCCTTGAACCCCTCGCGCTCGATGTCGGCGCGTCGCAACGGCGCCAGCCAGAGCTTCGGGTCGGTCAGGATGTTTCGGGTGGCGATCGTGCGCCCCTCGCGGATCGCCACGCTGACGGGCCCGCCGCCGAGCGGGATCGCGCCGATCACCGCGTACTGGGCGCTGAGGCGACCGGCCGCGCGCATGACTTTGTACTCGGACGCCTTCGCGTCGCCCAGGACGACCATGGCCGACTCGGCGCCCATGACCTCGAGCGCCTTGCCGACGATCGTGGTCCGTGAAGAACGCCGCGACGCCCGCCACGCGGCCGGCGTCGTCACGCCACGGGACACAGCGCGCCTCGAGCCACCGGGATCGATTGTCGCCGGGTGTCGTGTGTGGCAGCTCGATCGTCTCAGGGGTCTCGCCCGCCGCGGCGCGGCCCACGAGCGAGGCGAGCGAGGCATCGCGGAACAGCGGCAGGACCGTGTCGGCCCGGCGACCGACGGCGTCGGCCCGCGTCACGCCGGTGAGATGCTCCATGGACGCGTTCCACTCGAGCACCTCGAGCGCGGGATCGAGAACGACGAGCGCTTCGCTGAGGCTGTCAAGGAGGCTTTCGACAACCTCGTGCTTCGGGACGCGCGCCATTCTCCGAGTATGACTGGACCCACGGCCGCTATGCAATAATGCCGCGCATGCCGTCGTCGTCCCACGCAGCCGGTTCTCATGCGACGTGGCTACTACCGATGGGGGTAGCGTTTACGGCGCCCGTCTCGCGCGACCTCGAGATCACCGAGATCACCGACCGCGTGTCCAAGAGCCCGGGCGACCGCAACGTGGCCCTCCTGTTCGAGCGGGTCGAGGGCTTCGACATGCCCGTCCTCGTCAACGTGTTCGGCTCGCACGACCGGATGGCGACGGCGCTCGGCGTGACCCAGCTCGACGAGCTGGGCGAGCGGGTCGCGAAGCTTCTCGACCTGAAGCTCCCGGGCACGTTCGGCGAGCGCCTCGCGAAGCTCGGCACGCTCTTCGACCTCGTGAAGGCCGGCCCCCGGCGCGTCACCGGCGCGCCCTGCCAGGAGGTCGTCGAGACCGCGCACCCGTCGCTGGCCGGGATTCCAGCGCTCCAGTGCTGGCCGTCCGACGGGGGCCGCTACATCACGCTGCCCGGCGTCTTCACGCGCGATCCGCGGACCGGCGGGCGCAACGTCGGCATGTACCGGCTC
The DNA here is from genome assembly GCA_003221595.1 of Candidatus Rokuibacteriota bacterium. Lineage (GTDB taxonomy): Bacteria > Methylomirabilota > Methylomirabilia > Rokubacteriales > CSP1-6 > AR31. The sequence goes on from QHSM01000568.1 coordinate 4,154, forward strand.
CAGGTGTACGACGCGCAGACGCTCGGCATGCACTGGCAGACCCACAAGGGCGGCGCCGAGCATCACCGGGTCGCCGAGGAGCGGCTCGCGTCGGCCGGCCGCATGCCCGTCGCGATCGCGCTCGGCGGCGACCCGGCGATGATCTACGCGGCGTCCGCGCCGCTGCCGCCCGGCGTCGACGAGGTGGTCTTCGCCGGCTGGCTGCGCGGGAGCGGTGTCGAGCTGGTGCGGTGCGTGACGAACGACCTGGAGGTGCCGGCGCAGGCCGAGATCGTGCTGGAAGGCTACGTCGATCCTCAGGAAAGGCGGCGCGAGGGGCCATTCGGCGATCACACCGGCTACTACTCGCTCGCGCGCGACTATCCCGTCTTTCATCTGACGGCCGTCACGCGGCGGGCGCGGCCGATCTATCCGACGACGATCGTGGGAGCGGCTCTTCCTGCCGGTCATCCGGATGATGCTCCCGGAAGTCGTCGACATGAACATGCCGGCCGAGGGCGTCTTTCACAACCTCGTGATCGTCTCGATCAAGAAGCGCTACCCCGGCCACGCGCGCAAGGTCATGAGCGCGCTCTGGGGCATGGGGCTCATGATGCTCGCCAAGACCATCGTCGTCGTCAGCGAGCACGTGAACGTCCACGACCTCTCCGAGGTCGCCTGGCGCGCCACCGGCAACATCGACCCGCGGCGCGACCTGATGATCATCGAGGGGCCCATGGACGACCTCGATCATGCGGCGCTGCGCCATCGCTACGGGGGCAAGCTCGGCGTCGACGCGACGGAGAAGAGCGCGCTCGACGACGTCGCGCAGTCCTGGCCGGAGGAGATCACGATGACCGACGAGATGCGCGAGCGCGTCACCCGGCGCTGGAAGGAATACGGGCTCTGAGCAAGATCGCCCGCGTGCTCGACGCGATCAAGTTCGAGCACACCGTCTTCGCCCTGCCCTTCGCCTACATCGCCATGGCGCTCGCGGCCGGCGGCTGGCCGGGCTGGTGGACGGTCGGCTGGGTCACCGCCGCCATGGTCGGCGGCCGCACCTGCGCCATGGCGGCCAATCGTGTGGTCGACCGCTTCATCGACGCCCGGAATCCGCGAACCGCCGGCCGCCACCTGCCGCGGGGCCTCCTGGCCGTGGGCGAGATGCGCGCGCTGGCGGCCGCCGGCGCGGTGCTCATGGTCGTCGCGGCGTGGATGCTGAACCCGCTCTGCTTCATGCTGGCGCCGCTCGCGCTCGTGTTCCTCGTCGGCTACCACTATACGAAGCGCTTCACGTGGCTCTCGCACTGGGTGCTCGGCTTCACCGA
>QHSM01000569.1 GCA_003221595.1 Candidatus Rokuibacteriota bacterium
GCCCGGCGCCCATTCGGCCTTGGTGACCCAGCGATCTTCCGGGAACGACGTCGGGATCACGAAGCAGCGGTAGACGTCGCTGGCGCGCGCCGCCACCGTGTAGGGCTCGGGCATCTCGAGGATGTGATCGGGCGTCCCGAGCCGCCATCCCGTCGGGAAGACCAGGGGCGGCGGGAGCTTGGCGGCGTCTCCCTCCGGCGCGCCCGCCTCGACCCATGCCACCAGCGTCCGGAGCTCGGCGTCCGGCAGGCGGCGCGGCTCGAGGAAATCGCCGAACCCCGGGACGGGCTTCCACGGCGGCATCACGCGGCCCCGGATAGCGTCGCGAAGGTCGTCTCGCTTGTCGTACGCGTCACGATACGTGATCAGCGAAAACGGCGCGTGCTCGCCCGGCCGGTGACACGCCTGGCAGCGCGCCTGGAGGATGCGCACGACCTCGTTGTTGAACGTCGGCGGCGATTCCTGCGCCGGTGCCGACGCCGAGAGCAGGAAGATGGCGGGCGCAGCGACAAGGAGAAGGCGGCTGTACATCGGAAACCTCCGCAACCGGTCGGATGCGACGTCAAAACACTAGCACGCCGTTGACTCCACCACGAATCTCTTCCACCATCCGCGGGGGGAACCGTGACCGCCGTGGATTCCGCCGAGGCCCGTCGTCAGCTGGACGCATCGTGGCGGCAGACCATCGCCGCGATGCACGCGTCCGGCCGCCAGGCCGTGCTCGCCATCACGGGGGGCGGCATCGAAACGGCGGCCGCCATGGCGCAGCGCGCGCGCGAGCGGGCCGCGAAGCTGGCGCCGGACGGCGCCCGGCTGATCGGCCTCGGCGCGACGGCCGGGCTCGTCACCGATCGGCCGCGGCAGGGCGAGCATCGCTGCCACATCGCCGTGGCGACCGCCGCGGGCACCGAGACGTGCTCGATCGTGCTCGCGAAGGGGCGCCGCGACCGGCCCGGCGAGGAAGACCTCGTCGCGCGCGCGGTCGTGCTGTGGCTCGCCCGGGGCTGCGGCGTCGACGCGCCCTCGCCGCGGGTCCTGCTCGACGCCGACGAGCGGTACACGGAATCGGCGGCGGCGCGTGAGTGATCTAGTCGACCAGCTCGTGGCCGGCGCCCTCGACCGGGTGACGGCATGGCCCGACGGAGCGCTGGCCCGGTCGTCGCCGCCGCCGCGGAGCGTGCTTCCCGGCTCGTTCAATCCGCTGCACGACGGGCATCTCAACCTGGCGCGCGTCGCGGAGGAGATGACGGGGGCGACGGTCGCCTTCGAGATCTCGGTGACCAACGTCGACAAGCCGCCGCTCGCCGTCGGCGACGTGCGGACGCGACTGGCTCAGTTCGCCGGGCGGGCGCGCGTCGAGCTGACGAGGGCGCCGACGTTCGTCGAGAAGTCGCGGCTGCTGCCCGGCGTCACCTTCGTCGTGGGCGCCGACACCGCCGAGCGGCTGGTGGCCGCGAGGTACTACGGCGACGAGGCGCGAATGATCGCCGCGCTCCGCGATATGGCGGACCGGGGATGCCGGTTCCTCGTGGCCGTCCGCGCCGACGGCGCCGGCCGCGTGCGCTCGCTGGCCGACGTCGCCATCCCCCAGGGATTCGCCCGGCTCTTCACGCCGATCCCGGAGAGCCGGTTCCGCACCGACGCGTCGTCCTCCGCCATCCGCGCGGGGCGGCGCGCGGCGCCCTGACGCCTACTCTCGCCAGTGCTCGGGAAGAATGCTCTGCACGTCCGCGATGCCACACCGCTCGGCCATCCACCGCTCGCTGTACAGGCCGTCCTTGTAGAGCGATTGCTGGGATTCGTACACGGTCACCGGGCCGCGCAGCGCCGTCGTGAGCGGCCGCAGGGCGGCGCCGTCGAGCAGGGAGCCCGGCGCGCCGGCCATGACGAGCGTCGCGGCGGCGACCCGCGGGGCCAGGCCGACGAGGTCGAAGTGGGCGAGCGTGCGGCGCACCGCCTCGGCGCGCGCCGGGTGCAGGCGGAGATAGTCGTTGATCTCCTCGAGGGGATACGCCTGGGTCTTCGGGGCCAGCTCGGCCGTCCGGTAGAACAGGGCGGGCGCGGTGACCACGTGCGTCGCCCCCGCCGTGAGGGCCGCGGTGAGGAGCGCGATGTCGTTGCCGGCCACGATGACGTGCGCGGCATCGACCTCGCGACGCGTGAGCAGGAATTCCAGCCCCCTGACGGCGTCGGCGACGACGCCGCGGAACGGGTACGACGCCGCGCTGTCGATACCGTCGGTGAGCAGGCCGGGAAACATGGCCGCGTAGGGCGAGTCGGCGTTGCGCTGACCCCGGCCCGCCAGTGAGAACGTGACGTATCGGCTTCGCTGCAAGTTCGCGGTGCCCTGCGGGATGATCTCGAGCACGCTCTGATACTTCGGCGCGTAGTAGATCGCGGGAAACGGTCCGGTGCCTTTCGGGATACTCAGATAGCCGAAGAGCCGGTAGGGCCCGGCGCTCGAGAGGCGCACTCCGTAAAGCGTCGCGAAGGCCGTGCTCCTGAGGGGGAGCGGCTCGATCTCCGGACGCGCGGGACAGCGCGCCAGCTCGGCGAGCGCTTGTTGCCAGTACTCGTGAACGGGCGCGTTGGTCATCGACTCACCCCGCGTCCTGAAGGTGGCGCGCGAAGAAGGCGTCGACGACGGCAGTGTGTCGCGCGCGTCCGGCGTCGTGTCCGTGACCGTCGTAGGGATACAGGCGCTTGTCCGCGGCGCCGATACGGTCGAACAGCGCATACCCCGTCTCCGGCGGACACACGTTATCTTGCAAGCCGACGTTCACGATGATCGGACACGCGATGCGGTCGGCGAAGCTGATCCCGTCGAAGTAGGCGAGCGTCTCCTCCACGTCGGCGCGGCGGTCCGGATAGAGACGCAGGTAGTCGTTGATCTCCTCGTAGGGGTAGGTATGCGTGAGCTCGATCGCGTCGATGAAGCCGCAGAGGTACGGCGCCCCGGCCGACGCGGCGCGCACCTCGGGGCGCATCGCGGCGGTGGTGATCGTCAGGCCGCCGCCCTGGCTGCTTCCGACCACCCCGAGCCGCGCCGGGTCGACCTCGGGGCGTGAGAGCAGGAAATCGATGCCTCGCCAGGTGTCGACGTAGAACCCGCGATAGGCATAGGTGTGCCGGTCGACGATGTTGTGGGTCAGGAGATTCGGATAGCCCGGATTGAACTGGCGATTGCTGCGGAGCTTGCCGCGCGGCGCGACCGACAGCGCCGCGTAGCCCTTCCGCGCCCACTCCTTGGGAATCGGCGGATCCATCTGATAGCCCGGCAGGAGCATGATCGCCGGCGCGCGCCCGGCCCGGCGCGCGGGGCGGCAGTACCAGGCGGCGATGCGCACCTGGTCGATGCTCGTGTAGAAGACCTGGAAGGTCTCGATATCACCCGACGTCCTCAGCGGGTCGGGGACGACCTCCGGCTCGAGCGGGACG
>QHSM01000570.1 GCA_003221595.1 Candidatus Rokuibacteriota bacterium
CGAGCAGCTGCGTCCAGCTGAAGGTGAGGGCTCTGCCACTACTGGCCGAGCCATCAAGAGCGACGAGCGCTCCCTCGTCGGCCGTCTGATTGGGCCCGGCGTTCGCGATCGGGGGAGGATTGCCGAACACGTACGCTGCGCCCCGTTGGCCGTCCTTGCCCGGTGCGCCGACGACAATGGTGTCGCCGCTCACCGCGACCGACGCGCCCAAAAGGTCGCCCTCTGCGCTGTCGGCGCCGGCGTCGAGCCGCTGGGCTTCGTTCGAATCGCTCCAACCCCCGGAAGGCCTCATGAAGACATACGCGGAGCCCACGAGGGAGAGGATGCCGGCCGCGCGGGAGGGGGTCCCGACGACGATGATGTCGCCACTCACCGCAACGCTCTCGAAGATTGCGCAATCGGAGGCGATCAGTCTGGCATTCTCGGTCAGAGCCCCGCTCCAGCCTCCGGGCGGCTTCACGAACGCGTACGTCACCGTCGATGCCTGCGGTGTGAACGGGTTGACAAATCCCACGACCGCGATGGTGTCGCCGCTCACCGCAAGACTTCCGCCGAAAAAGTCAATGACCGGGGGGCCGGGGAGGCGGAAGACGGTCAGCCTGGCATTTTCGGTGAGCGTGCCGGTCCAGCCTCCGGCCGGCGGCTTCACGTATACATATGCCGAGCCTGGGACCGGGTCCGTGGGAAAACCGGGTGCGCCGACAACGATGGTGTCGCCGCTCACCCCGAGGCTGCCGCCAAAAAAGTCGTTGACCGGGGTGCCGGCAACGGTCAGCCTGGCGTTTTCGGTGAACGTGCCGGTCCAGCCTCCGACCGGCCTCACGAACACGTAGGCCGTGCGCTGTCCGGCACTCGCGTCGGGTGCGATGACGATGGTATCGCCGCTGGCCTGAACCAGATTGCCGAAGCCGCGCTGCAGGGCAGCGTCGGACGCGGTCAGCTTCGCGCTCTCCGTGAGGGGAAGAGGCCTGCTCCAGCCTCCGGCCGGCTTCACGAACACGTACGCGGCGCCCTGAGCGCCATCCGCGCCCGGAGCCCCCACGACGATGATGTCGCCACTGACCGCAACCGACTGGCCAAACATGTCCGAAGCCGTGCCAGCGAAGGCCGTCAGCTTGGCGCTTTCGGTCGGAGCTCCATTCCAACCTCCCGCCGGCCTCACGAACACGCGCGCCGAACTTCCTGTGCTGCTGGCGACGTCGCTCGCGGCACCGATGACGACGACATCGCCGCTTACCCCAACCGAGATGCCAAACTCGGTCACCGCCGCCCCGCCGGAGGCAGTCAACTTGGCCCGTTGAACGAAGGGATCCACCACGAGTGGATACTGCGCGTCCGTATCGTCCACCCGTAGCCGCAGCTCGCTCCCGCTGATCTGCACCCAGGCCCGGAGCTCGCGGCCCGTGGCGTCGTAGGCCGTCAATCCTCGATAGGCAAGTACTGGTGTTCCGTCGGCTCGGCTCAGAACGACGTCCTTCACGGTGGGATCAACCGACGCGGTCAAGTCACCCGAGAGGGTCAAGGCCAGCGTCAGCGGCCCGGCGGTCCTTTCCGCCGGTGGTCGCGCAAGGGTAAATCCCTGCTCTAGCCCGATGGGTCCGTTCAGGTACCACTCGGTCAACGCGCCGCGCTGATACTCCACACGGTTGGCCATGGCCTGCGGCGCGACCGCGCTCACGGCCTGCAGCTCATCCCCATAGCCGTAGCCGCGCAACGCCAGGCTCCACGTCGCCGTTCCGACGATGACCTTGACCCCCGATGAGGCGAAGTCGGCCACCAGGCTGTGCTTCGGATTCTCCGCGCGGAATCCGCCGCCGCGCGCCAGCGCGTGGTAGCCCGAATGATCCCGGCCCAGCGCCGCGGATATCTGGGCCGGCGCAGCCGGCGGCAAGTCTGAGAGGTTCATCGACTCGGGAGCCGCCTTGGCGTCGAAGCCGAACGGGAGGATCAGCATCGCCAGGAAGCCCGCGATCAGCCAGGTCCGAGGAGAACGTGGTGTCATGATACCCGCCCTTCGGGTTCGGTCCACGGTGCGCGTGGAAGCCGGACGCCGCATGGCGTCCGCACTCCGAAGTCAGGATAGACGGGGGACTCCGGGGATAGTGCAAGATTAATCGGCGTCCGTCCGAGGAGGCGCTTCCCTGGCGCGCTCGGCGGGCCTGGTCGGCGCCGCTACGCCCAGGCGCGGTTGTCGACGGTGTTCTCGTAGGTCGCGCCGGGTACGGTCATGTTCCACTTCACCGTCCAGGCGTAGGTGTCCTCGAAGCGCTCGCGCGTGTAGGGCTGGGGGGCCGCGTGCAGCAGACGCCAGGGGTGTAGCTCGTGGGGCTCGAGCAGGCCGCCCGTCTCGCGCGCCAGGTAGTGCAGGAACGGCGTCGGGTCCTTCTCGAGCACCGCGACCGCCCGCGCCTGCGCGCGGAACATCCGGGCGAGCGTCGGGCCGTCGAGGTCGTCGCCGGCGGCCTCGCTGCGCGTCGAGTGCGACTCGATCAGGATGCGCATCCCCCACTTCTGCGCCACGCTGATCCACGGCTCGCTCAGGCTCGCCGCCGCGACCCGGCCGTCGCGCACCGCCTCGATGCGCTTGAGCATCGAGCCGACGTTGGTCCGCTTGACATGCTCGGGCGCCAGGAACCCCTCCATCATCTTCAGCGTCGTGAACTCCGAGCCGTTGTTCGGCGTGACCGCGATCGGCTTGTCCTTCAGCATCTCGGGCTCGTAGATGGCGGAGTCACGGGCCACGACGACGGCGAACTTGGACATGGAGGCGCCCAGCGCGACGATCTTGCGCCCGCGGAGTCCCTGCGCGCCGGCCTCGACGGCGCGCTTCATGATGCCCCACTCACACATGCGATAGCAGTCGATGCCGCCTTCGTTGTAGACCGAGTCGAGCGGGCGCTCGAAGACGGAGTCGAACCTGACGGTGTGCGTGGTCGTCACCTGGGCCATTCCCGGCGTCGTCACGAACTCGAGGTCGAGCCCCTCGTCGCGAAAGAACCCCTTGTCGCGCGCGACCAGCACGGGCAGGTCGTGCACCGCGTTCATGATGGCCACCTGGGGCCTGGCGCGAGTCTCCGGAGTCATGAGGACCTCCTTGCTCAGCTGCGTCCGACGCTGTCTCGTCGTGGCGTCAAAACCCCGCGACGTACGGTAGCTTCTTCGCGACCGTCTCGATGGCCGCTCCCGCCTCCAGCAGCACCGCCGTCGAATC
>QHSM01000571.1 GCA_003221595.1 Candidatus Rokuibacteriota bacterium
GAAGAGCTGGGTCTCCCGATCTCCACACTGACATTGATCATCCTCATGGTGCAGTTCGTCGCCTTCTTCGGCGCCCTCGTTTTCAATTGGGTGGCCGCGGCGCTGGGGACGAAGCGAGCGATCCTCGCGAGCCTGGTGATCTGGACCGGAGCCGTCACCTACGCATACGGTTGGCTCAGGACGGCGGATCAGTTCTTCGTCCTCGGCGCCGTGATCGCGATCGTGCTCGGAGGAAGTCAAGCCCTCAGCCGTGCCCTGTACTCGCTGATGATCCCCAGGGGTCAGGAGGCCGAGTACTTCAGCCTCTACGAAGTGAGCGAGCGGGGAACCAGCTGGCTCGGGCCGCTCCTCTTCGGCCTCGCGCTGCAGTTCACCGGCAGCTACCGCGTAGCAATCCTCTCGCTCTCGGTCTTCTTCGTGCTCGGCTTCGTCCTCCTCATGTTTGTCGACGTGCGCCGAGCGGTGATCGAAGCGGGCAACGAGCCGCCCGCGCGGGCGTGACGAGCGACGTTCTAGTGGATGACGACGGGCGGGAGCATCAGGATGAGCAGGACGAGACAGATGACGCCGACCAGACGGCGGCCCGGTGAGATCGGCGAGAGGTCGTCGAGGGGCGGCGTGTGATGGAAGCCCACCAGGAACGAGATCAGGCCCGCCCACACGAACCAGTTCAGCGACGACGCCAGCGCCGCGAATGCATCGCCTCCGGTAGCCCGGAAGTTCCACAAGAACGAGCCGACGCCGAAGAGGAGCAACGCCGAGACGGTCGCCTTGCCGATGGCGCGGTGGTAGCGGCCGAAGAGCGCGTAGGCGATCCGCCCGCCGTCGAGCTGGCCCACCGGGAACAGGTTCAGCGCCGTCACCAGAAAGCCGGCCCACGCGGCATCGGCCATCGGGTGCGTGAAGAGCATGTACCCCGGCGGGATCGGTCCGAATCGCAGGTAAGCGAGGGTCCACGTGAGCGCCGAGTCGCCGAACGCCGTGTAGCCGCCGGGCGGCATGGGCACGACGCTCGACCACGCGAGCCCCAGGAAGATCGCGGGGAACGCGACGGCCAGGCCGGCGAGCGGACCGGCGGCGGCGATGTCGAAGAGCGAGTTCCGGTCGCGCGCCGGCGAACGCATCAGGATGATCGCGCCGAGGGTGCCGAACCCGAAGGGCGCCGGGATGAAGTACGGCAGGCTCACCGCCGCGCGGTAGTATCGCGCGGTCACGTAGTGGCCGAGCTCGTGAACCCCGAGAATCGCCATCAGCGTGAACGCGAACGGTAGCCCGGCCAGGAACCGGGCGGCCGACGACGATGCGCGAAGGGCGTCGAACGTCGGCGACCCGGCGAACGAGAGTCCCGCGACGAGCGTCGAGAGGCACGTCACCACGAACAGGAGCACGTTCACGCCGATCCGCCGGGGCACGGCGGTCTCGGCAAGCGGCCACGCCTGCACCGCCACCGTGTCGCCCTCCTGGCGCAGGAACGGGGTGTAGCCGAAGGGCCGGAAGCGGTCGATCAAGAGCTCGAGCGCGCGCCGCGGCTCGATCGTGAGCACGCCGCGGAACACGACAACGCTGCCGCGCACCTGCCGGTCGCGCACGACCAGGACGTCCTCGACGTTCCGGCGCAGCTGCTCCTCGGTGACGAGCACGTCTTCCGGCGGCGGCACAGCCGACCGGCGACGCGGGCGAGCGGGCCACAAGCGCATGATCTCAGGCTACCACGCGATCATGTGCTCGATCGCGGCTCGCACGGCGTCCAGCCCGCCCTCCAGGTAGATCGCGCCCAGCAACGCCTCGAGCGCCGTCGCGAGGATCGATTCGCGCGCGCGCCCTCCGGACTGGTCCTCTCCGCGACCGAGCCGCAGGAGCGGCGGCAGCTCGAGCTCGAGCGCGAAGCGCGCGAGGCGGGCGCCGGCGATCAGCTCGGCCCGCCGGGGCGTCAGGACACCGACCGGCGCGTCCGGATCGGGGATGGGTGAGGGCGCGCTCGAGCAACGCCGGATCGAGAAACCGGTGGCCGAGCCGCCACTCGAGCCCGGCGACCCGGAGCGGATCCACCTACCCGACGTAGGTTCGAAAGGCGAGCGTCGCGTTCGTGCCACCGAAGCCGAACGCGTTCGACAGGGCCACCTCGACGTCGTGCTTGCGGGCCTGGTTCGGCACGTAGTCGAGATCGCACTCGGGATCCGACGTCTCGTAGTTGATGGTCGGGGGCAGGACGCCGTGATGGAGCGCCAGCGCGGTCGCGATGGCCTCGACCCCGCCGGCGGCGCCGAGCATGTGCCCGGTCATCGACTTGGTCGACGACACGGCGAGGTGGCGCGCGTGGTCGCCGAACACCCGCTTGATGGCGAGCGTCTCGAACTTGTCGTTGTACGGGGTCGACGTGCCGTGGGCGTTGATGTATCCGACCGCCGAGGCATCCAGCCCGCCGTCGCGCAAGGCCGCCGTCATGGCCCGCGCCGCCCCGTCGCCCTCCGGGTCGGGCGCCGTCAGGTGGTGGGCATCGCTGGTGAGCCCGTAGCCGACGATCTCGGCGTAGATGCGGGCGTCGCGCGCCCGCGCGTGGTCGAGCGACTCCAGGATCACCAGGCCGGCGCCCTCCCCGCACACGAAGCCGTCGCGGTCCGCGTCGAACGGGCGCATGGCCTTCGTCGGCTCGTCGTTGCGGGTGGACATGGCCTTCATCGAGCAGAAGCCCGCGATGGTGAGCGGGATGACCATGGCTTCCGAGCCGCCGGCGATCATCACGTCGGCGTCGCCGCGCTGGATGATCTTGAAGGAGTCGCCGATCGCGTGGTTGCCGGTGGCGCACGCGGTCACCACCGAGGAGTTCGGTCCCTTGGCGCCGAAGCGCATCGACACGAGCCCGGACGCCATGTTGATGATCATCATCGGAATGAAGAAGGGCGAGACGCGGTCGGGTCCCTTGTCGAGCAGCGTCTTGTGCGTCTCGAGGAGCGTCGAGATCCCCCCGATCCCGGAGCCGATGAGGACCCCGAACCGCGTGCCGTCGACCTTCTCGGTGTCGAGCGCGGCGTCCTGCACGGCCATGACCGCGCACGCCATGGCGTACTGCAGGAACGGATCCAGCCGGCGCGCGTCCTTCTTGTCGACGAACGCCAGCGGGTCGAAGTTCTTGATCTCGCCGGCGATGCGGGTCGGATAGTCGGTGGCGTCGAACTTGGTGATCGGCCCCACGCCCGAGCGCCCCTGCAGCAGCGCGGACCAGAATTCGTCCACGGTGTTGCCGATCGGCGTGAGGGCGCCGAGCCCGGTGAGGACGACCCGTCGCGTGCTCACCGCTCTACGAGTTGTCCTTGATGTACTGGATCGCGTCGCCGACGGTCGCGATCTTCTCGGCGTCCTCGTCCGGGATCTGGATGTCGAAGTGCTCCTCGAGGGCCATGACGAGCTCCACCGTGTCGAGCGAGTCGGCTCCCAGGTCTTCGATGAACTTCGCCGTGGGGGTGACGTCGTCCTCCTCCACCCCGAGCTGCTCCACGATGATCTCCTTCACCTTCTCATCGACTGACTTCGCCATGAACCCGTCTCCTCCACGGATAAGGATGAGCTACATGTACAGGCCGCCGTTGACGTGAAAGACCTGGCCGGTGATGTACGTCGCGCCGTCCCCGGCCAGGAATCGCACCATCTCGGCAACCTCGCGGGCAGTCCCGCTGCGTTTGAGCGGCACCTGGGAGAGCAGGGCCTCGCGCGCCGTCGCAGGAAGTGTCGCGGTCATGTCGGTCTCGATCAGGCCCGGCGCCACCGCGTTCACGAGAATCGACCAGTGGGCGAGCTCGCGCGCCGAGGCCTTCGTGAAGCCGATGAGCCCCGCCTTGGCCGCCGAGTAGTTCGTCTGGCCGGCATTTCCCATGGCGCCCGCGGTCGACGAGATGTTGATGATGCGCCCGCCCCGCTTCCCCCGGACCAGCGCCTTGGTGACCGCGCGCGTCATCAGGAACGCGGCGCGGAGGTTCACGTCCATCACACGGTCCCAGTCTTCGTCTTTCATGCGGACGAGCAACTCGTCGTGCGTCATGCCCGCATTGTTGACGAGGATGTCGATGCGCCCAAAGTGCTGTCGGGCCGCGTTCACGAGCCGCTCGCAGTCTTCGCGGCTCGCGGCTTCGGCGACGATGCCGAGCGCGGCCGCGCCCTGCGCTTCCAGCTCTCGCACCGCGCCCTGCAGGCGGTCGGCGTCGCGACCCGAGACTACCACGGCCGCGCCGTCTTCGGCCAGCCGCGCGCCGATCTCGGCCCCGATTCCGCGGCTGCCGCCGGTGACGATGGCCACCTTGCCGTCGAGCGGACCCTTCATCGGCGTGCCGCCCCGGGCGCGGCGTCCCCCGCGCCGCCGACGGCCGCCAGCGTCTTGTCCAGGCCCGCCGGATCCTCCACCGAGTGCCCGCGCGCGTCGGTGATGATGCGTCGCAGCAGGCCCGTCAGCACGCGGCCGGGCCCGACCTCGACGAAGGTGGTGGCGCCCTCCTCGGCGAGCCGGCGAACGCCGTCGGTCCAGCGGACCGGGCTGGCGACCTGGCGGAGCAGGAACGGCCGCACGTCCGCGGCCGTTCGCGTCACGCCCGCGTCGACGTTGCGGACGACGGGCAGCTTGGGGTCGGCGATCTGGGCGGCGTCGAGCTCGCGGGCGAGCCGCGCGCCGGCCGGCGTCATGAGCGAGCAGTGGAAGGGCGCGCTCACCGGCAGCATCACGCTCATCCGGCCGCCGCGTTCCTTGGCCAGCGCCACGCCGCGCTCGACCGCGGCGCGATGCCCGGCGATGACGATCTGCATGGACGAGTTCACGTTCGCGACCTCGACCACGTCGCCCTGGGCCGCGTCGCCGCACACCTGCTCGACCGCCGGCAGCTCGAGCCCCATGATCGCGGCCATCGCGCCGGTGCCGACGGGCACGGCCTCCTGCATGAACTCGCCCCGCTTGCGCACGATCCGCACGGCGTCGGCGAACCGCAGCG
>QHSM01000572.1:0-1894 GCA_003221595.1 Candidatus Rokuibacteriota bacterium
GCCTGATCAACGATGTCCGGCCCGATCCGCCGCTCTTGGTCGGCGTACCCGATGACCAGACAGTGGTCACAGACGATGTTCACGACACGCGGAATGCCGCCCGAGTAGGCGCCGATCTTTGCCACGGCCCTTTCCGTGAAAATTCCCAGATCGCGTCCCTTGGCAATGCGCAGACGGGTCAGGATGTACTGGTGCACTTCGGCCGCCGTGAGGGGGCGAATGCTGCACGACAGGGCGATTCGCTGCTTGAGCTGGCGCAGCTCGGGCAGGTTGAGCTTGACGCGGAGCTCCGGCTGGCCGACCAGCAGGATCTGCAGGAGCTTCTCGTGCGGCGTCTCGAAGTTGGACAGGAGCCGGACCTGCTCCAGCGTCCGCGCATCGAGGTTCTGGGCCTCGTCCAGGATGAGCACGGCGCTCTGGCCGAGCCGTCGACGCTCGATCAGGAAATTGTTCAGGGCGAAGAGCCGCTGAGCCTGACTGGCGTTGGCCGGAGCGCTGATTCCGAAATCCTCGAGAATGTATTCGAGGAGCCCGTCGAACGAGAGCGTGGAGTTGAACAGGAACGCCACCGACGCGCTCTCGGCCAGGCGCTTCATCAGGGCGTGCAGCAGCGTCGTCTTGCCCGTCCCGATCTCGCCGGTGAGGGCGATGAACCCCTTGCTCTGCTGGACCCCGTACAGAAGCTGCGCGAGCACCTCGCGATGCGCGGCAGTCTGATAGAGAAACTTCGGGTCCGGCGTCAGCTTGAACGGCATCTCGTTGAAACCGTAGAAGTCCAGGTACATTGAGCTTTCCCTCAGAACCGCCCCGGGGACAGCATCCGGAGCAGCTGCTCGTTCCCCATCGCCACGAAATACGCGGCGCTAACGATGAGCACCAGGCCGCAAACGGCGGCCACGGTCGAAAGCTGGAATCTCCTCCGTCGGCGGCGGACATCGGCCTCGGTGACGATGCGCGGAATGCTGACCAGCACCGGCAAGCTGGTGACGGCTCGAAGGTCGTCGAGCGTGTGGAAGGAGGTGTCGATCTGCTCGGCCAGGATCACAAGGCCGACCCCCAGTCCGAGCCCGAGGACCAGGCTCACCAGGAACAGGCGCGGGCGGTTGGGCGCCACCGGCAGACTGCTGGCGACCGCCGGCTCCAGGATCCGGAACTGCTCACCCTTCTGGCGTTGCTCGAGGTTCTCCGAGAGCTGAGCCTCTTCGTAGCGCTTCAATAGCGTGCGATAGAGCTCTTGCGTGGAGCCGTAATCCCGAGAGAGCTCCTGGAACTCCAGGTCTCTCTTCGGCGTGTTGTCGACCCGCACCTGGTACGTGGCCATAGCGGTCCGGAGATCGCTTTCCTCTTCCTTGAGGGTCTTCATCTCCACCGCCAGCTGGCTGAGGGCCTGCTCCATCTGAACGGTCTGGAGATCCGGACCTGTCGAAACCGGAGCCGCGGCCGGCTCTTCCTTGGTCGAGGTGCTGGCCGCGGCCTCCGCCGCAGCCGCCGCCGCGGCCGCCGCGCGCTTGTTCTCGGCGATCGTGCGCTCGAGCGCCGCGATCTCCGCCTGCAGCTGGAGCACGTCGGGGTACCGGTCGCTGAACCGGGTGCGGAGGTCGGCCAGGTCCTGCTTCATCTTCGCGAGCCGCGTTGAGGCGGAGTCGGCGCCCGCCGGCGTGGCCGATCCCTTCCTGGCGGTGGCGGGACGGGTCGCGGTTGCCGGAGTCGTGCTGAGGGTGGCCATCGACTCGACCAGCCGCGCGAGCTCCTGACGCTGCTCCCTCACCCGGATCTGCTTCTCGCCGTTGAGACGGAAGCGCGTGTTCAGTCGCTCGAGGGTCGCCAGATTGGCTTCGAGCTGGCTCGGCAGCTCGCCCAGGTGCTTTCGCTTGAAGTCGCTGACGCGCTGCTC
>QHSM01000572.1:1910-5024 GCA_003221595.1 Candidatus Rokuibacteriota bacterium
CTTCGCCACGGTCTGGGCGTCCCGCCCCTGATACCTGATGACGAACGACACGGTGACACCGGTCCGATCGACTCCCGTCGGCTTGATCTCGATGTCATGCCGCATTCGCTCGACGAGCGCTTCCGGAGACATCTGCCCCTTCAAGGACGGATAGAGGCCGAACTTGTCGATCATCTCCTCGAGCCGGGAGCGGCGCAGGATCTCCTGGCTGATCGTCTGCAGCATGGAATCGAGGGTGCCGGTGACGGTCGGCCTGACGAAGTCCACCGGCACCTGCTGGCCGACGTTCAGCACTGTGGCCGAGGACTGGTAGATCTGCGGCAGAACCATGGTGACGGTCGCGCCGGCCGGGAATACCGTGGCGAAGGAAAGGATCGCCAGCCACTTCCGCCGCCTCCAGACCGCCAGCAGCGTGGCGAGATTGGGCCCTGTCCTTGTCTCGTCCGCCATTCTCGGTAGCTCCCCTTACGGAACCAGGACGATGTCGCCGTTGCGGAGATAGAAGTTCTCCTGCTCGCCGGCGACCTTGTTGTAGTTGAACGGGATCCGCTTCATTCCGTTCCCGTCGGAAGTCAGGATCACGATTCGTGAGCGCGACGCGTACTGTGTGAACCCGCCGGCCATCGCCAGGACGTCCAGCACGGTCGCCCAGCTCTTGAGCTCGTAGCGACCGGGGCGGGCCACTTCGCCCATCACCGACACTTTGAGGCTCCGGACGTCGGTCACGATCACGGAGACCTCGGGGCTCGGCATGTAGTCCGTCAGCCTCTTCGTCAGAACTTCCTTGAGCTCGATCGCGGTGAGACCGGCCGCCTGCACGTCGTTCAGGAGTGGGAGCGAGATCTTGCCGTCAGGCCGGACGAGCACTGCCCGGCTCATCGCGTCGTTCTTCCACACGGAGATCTGGAGCATGTCCTCGGGGCCGATCCGGTAGGCGTTAGGCGCGGTCTTCCGCTCCGGGGCATCGGTCTGAGCGATCGCGGTCCCGGTGACGACCAGCACCGCGGCGAGAACCGCACTGCCGACGAGGCTGCCGAGGAAATTGAATTTCATAGTTGTGCCTTATGGGGCCGGGCGCGCGGCCGTCCGCTCGCCGTCGAGCCCGGACTGCTTGATCTTGTAAAGAAGCGCGCGGTAGCTGATCCGCAGAGCCCTAGCGGCCCGCACGCGGTTCACCCGGTCTGCTCGAGCATCTTGGAGATCGCTTCGCGCTCGGCCGCCTGCGACGCCCGCCGCGAGATCTCCTTGAGCGATGGCTCCGGGTCGGGGCCCGGAGCCGGCAGGGGCCGCACCCCGTTCGTCCCGCTGTCAGGGAGCGAGAACCGCGTGAGGAACGGATCGTCCAGCACGATCATCCGCTTGATCAGGTTCTCCAGCTCGCGGACGTTCCCCGGATAGCGGTGGCGCGCGAGACGGTCCATGACCGACGGCGCGATGGCGAAGCCGTCGCGGCGATAGAGCTTCGCGTAGCGCTCGACAAAGTAGCTGGCCAGCAGAGGAATCTCGCTCGCACGCTCGCGCAGGGGCGGCACGAACACGTGGACCACGTTGAGGCGATAGTAGAGATCTTCGCGGAATCGCCCTTCGGCGACCGCCCGCTCCAGGTCCTGGTTGGTAGCCGCCAGCACGCGGACGTCGACGCTCAGCGTCGACTTGCCGCCGATACGGGAGAACTCGCCGTCCTGGAGGACGTGCAGGAGCTTGGCCTGGAGCGCCGGATGGAGGTCGCCGATCTCGTCGAGGAAGATCGTGCCGTGGTGGGCGGCCTCGAATTTTCCGATCTTGAGCTTGTGGGCACCGGTGAAGGCGCCGCGTTCGTACCCGAACAGCTCGCTTTCCAGAAGCTCCCGCGGCATCGCGGCGCAGTTGACCTTGACGAAGGGCCCGGCCCGGCGGGTCGAAAAGTGATGGATCGCCCGCGCGACGAGCTCCTTGCCGGTCCCGGTCTCACCCGTGACGAGCACTGTGACGTCGACCCTGGCCGCTTCGCGGATGATCTGGCGCGCGTCCAGCATCTTGCTGCTGCACCAGAGGTCCATCTCTTTCCGGATTCGTCCCGCGACCTGCTCGGGGGCAGGTCCGTTCGCTTCGGCCTGCGGACGGATCAGGTGGTCGATGGCCTGCTGGAGCTCGTCGAGGCTCAGCGGCTTGTGGAGGACCGCGTCGACATCGAAGGGGATGGCGTCGATGCCGTTGATCGGGCGATCGGCGACCGCGATGACATGGCCGGCACTTCGACCGTGCAGCTTCAGACGGCGGATGAGGTCGGTCGCGTCTGTGCCTTCCCCGGTCAGATCGACCAGTGTGAAGCTGAAGTCCCCGTCGTCGAGGGCCTCGAAGGCCTCGCCGGGGGTCGAAACGGCTGCGCACTGATAGCCCCGGGCTCTCAGGAAGCCGAGGAGTCCGAGCTGGGCCGCCGCGTCACATTCGACTACGAGCGCTTTGCGTTCAGTTATCGAATTGTGCAAGGCGAGAGCACTAGGGGCAAACCCCATACCAAGCGCGGCCTTAGCCCTCGCGGAGGGCCGATGTTACTGATTTTTCATACGAACTTTTTTTCGGAAATTCATGCAACGAGCTTCAAAGTTGGGGACCCGATGTGGGTAGTTCGGGACCTAGTGTGAAGTTCCTTACACTTCCGGAAAGTTCACAGGAAGCGCAAAGGAGTGCACACCGGTGGAGGCAGGGCGTCCGCTCCCCAGACAGTGAACGGCACTGACAGCATTTGAGTAAACAATTGCATCCCCCCCGTTGCGACGGTCCCTCGAAGTAGTGATCACTTCAGGAATTTATCTCGGTATGCGAATTGGCACACACCGTGCTCTGTCTTCCATCGCTCGGATGTGAACGACAAGCAAAAGGAGAATTCGCCCATTACCAAGAAGTTAGGGTTGTTTGTGGCCGTGCTTCTCGTCGGTGGAGCCTGTGTAACTCCGGTCGGTGCGAACATGCTTCGTGGTGGGATCTCGGGCTTGAGTGTCACGGCCCCGGGAACCCTCGCCCTGCTGGGTGCAGCCATGATCAGCGTGGGCGTCTGGACGAGACGAGTCCTTTTCGGTAGAGCCTCAAGGTAGGACAGCCCCGAAAACGACCTAGGGCGCTCGGACGGCGGTC
>QHSM01000573.1 GCA_003221595.1 Candidatus Rokuibacteriota bacterium
CGGCGCGCCGTGCTCATGACGGGCGCGGCGTCGGCGAGGGCGCCGACCGCGGGGTCAGGCGCTCCTCATCCGTCGCCGTTCCAGACGCGTCCGGCGAGGCCGACGCCGAGATGGAATCGAGGTGCCGGACGACCGCCCGCACCAGGTCCGTGAGACCGGCACCGGTGACGGCCGAGATGACGAACAGGGTCAGCCCCTTCGAGGCGCAGAACCGATCGACCTGCTCGCGGTTCGGAGCCGCGTCCGGCAGATCCGCCTTGTTGGCGACGATGATCTGGGGCCGCGTCGCCAGGGCGGCCGAGTAGGCGGCGAGCTCCCGATTGATCACGTTCAGGTCGTCGATCGGATCGCGGCCCGCCTGCGGGTCGAGATCGAGCATGTGCAGCAAGAGGCGCGTTCGCTCGGTGTGGCGCAGGAACTGGTGGCCGAGGCCCTTGCCCTCGGCGGCGCCCGGAATCAGCCCCGGCAGATCGGCGATCACGAACGTCCGCTCACCGTCCGCTCGCACGATTCCGAGCGTGGGCTCGAGCGTCGTGAACGGGTAGTCGGCGATCTTCGGGCGCGCCGCTGACAGGCGGGACACGAGCGTCGACTTGCCGGCATTGGGGAAGCCGATGACGCCGACGTCGGCCAGGAGCTTCAGCTCCAGATGGAGCCACCGCTCGGGTCCGGGGCGCCCCAGATCGGCGCGGCGGGGCGCCTGGTTGGTGGAGGTGGCGAAGCGCGCGTTGCCCCGCCCGCCGTGCGAGCCGCGAACCGCCAGCACGCGCTGACCCTTGGTCGTCAGGTCGCCGAGATGCTCGCCGGTGTCGCGATCGGCGACGACGGTGCCGAGGGGGACCCTCAAGATCGTGTCGCGACCGCTGGCGCCGTGACGGTTCGAGCCTTGCCCGTGGGTGCCGCGCTCGGCGTGGTAGTGGCGCTTGTAGTGGTAATCGAGCAACGTCGTCAGCGCGGGATCGGCCTCGAGCCAGATGGTGCCGCCGTTTCCGCCGTCTCCCCCGTCGGGCCCGCCGTAGGGGACGAATTTCTCGCGACGGAAGCTCACGCAGCCGGCGCCCCCGTCGCCGCCCTTGACGAACACATCGATCTCGTCGACGAACATGCCGTACACCGCGGGCCGGGGGGCCCGCCGGAGGTTACACCGGGTTGGAGCCGACGCTCACGTAGCGCGAATCTCCGCGTCGTGCGAATTTCACGTAGC
The DNA here is from genome assembly GCA_003221595.1 of Candidatus Rokuibacteriota bacterium. Classification (GTDB taxonomy): domain Bacteria; phylum Methylomirabilota; class Methylomirabilia; order Rokubacteriales; family CSP1-6; genus AR31. Next base: position 1,205 of record QHSM01000573.1, read on the forward strand.
CGTCGACCTTCGCGAAGAGCGTGTCGTCGGAGCCGAGCCCCACGTTCAAGCCGGGCTTGAATCGGGTGCCCCGCTGCCGGACCAGGATGGAGCCGCCCGTCACGAACTGGCCGGCGAAGCGCTTCACGCCGAGCATCTGGGGATTGGAATCCCGGCCGTTGCGGGAGCTGCCGACGCCTTTCTTGTGCGCCATCTCTCCTAGACCTCGATCGCCTAGACCTCGATCGTCGTAATGCGAACCGTCGTCGCCGCCTGGCGGTGACCGCGGTTCCGGCGATAGTTCTTCCGGCGCTTGAACTTCACGACGGACACCTTCCGGCGGCGCCCCTGGGCCACGACCTCGCCGGACACCTTCGCGCGGCTGAGGGCCTTCTCGCCGGCGATGACCTCGCCGTCCTTCGTGACGAGCAGGACGGAGCGAAACTCGACCGCCGATCCCTTCTCGCCCGGGACCTTCTCGATGGAGATGACCTGGCCCGGTGCCACGCGGTACTGCTTCCCCCCGGTCGCGATCACGGCTTCCATGCCCAGACCTTTCGTCGTGCGTCGACTTCGGCGAGCCCACATCAGACCACAGGCCGACGCCTTGCGTCAACCTTGGCGCGCCGGCGAACGCCGCCCCTTACGCCGTCTTCATGTACTCGGCGAGGTGCTTGCGCACGAAGAGGCGCGAGCGATGCACGCGAGACTTCACCGCGGGCAGGCTGATCCCGAGCGCCTCGGCGATGTCGGGGTTCGACAGCCCTTCCACGTCGTGCATGACGAGCGCGGTGCGGTAGTCGGGCGGCAGCTCGTCGATCGCGGCCCCGAGCACCCGGCGCAGCTCGCCCTGCAGCGCCTGCTCGTCGACCCGATCCGACCAGTCGGCCATCGGCTCGAAGTGTCGCCCGGCGTCGTCGAACGCCGGCAGCACGTCGTCCATCGCGATCTCGTGGGCCTTCGCCTTGCGCGTGCGCAGCTTCTGGTAGGCCGCGTTGGCCGCGATGCGGTAGAGCCAGCTGCCGAAGGCGGCCTCACCCTTGAAGGTCGAGACCTTGCGAGCCGCCGTCCACAGCGCGTCCTGCGCCACTTCCTCGGCGTCCTCGTTCGATCCCGTGATGCGCAGGGCGAGCCGGTACACGCGATCGCCGTAGGTCTCCACCAGGAGCTCCGGGGCTTCTGGATCCTCGCGGCGCAGCGCCTCGACGAGGGCCGCGTCGCCGTCGGCTTTCATCCTGTCCATGACAGTCATACCCTCGGCTCGAACAGCGTCAGATAGCGCTTCATCTCCGCCACGCACTGCTCCATGACGGCGATGTCCTTTGTCAGCTTGGTCAGCAGAATGGCGCCTTCCAGCGATGCGACGAGAAAGTCCGCGACCGCCTCGGGCCGGCACGCGTCACCGACTCCCCGGCCCTGCTCGGCGCGGAGCGCCAGCGTGAGCCGCTCGCGCCACGCCGCGAACACGGAGGCGAGCCGGGCGCGGAACCCCTCGTGCACGTCGGACAGCTCGGCGGCGAGGTTCCCGAGCGGGCACCCTCCGACGCAGTTGCGCGCGCGCTGCGCCTCGAGGACACGATCGAGGAAGCAGCGAATCTGCGCGAGCGCGCCCTGGTCGGGAACGGCGAAGCAGGGTTCGAGCGTCCGCTCGAGAAACGAGGCAATGATCTGATCCAGGATGGCGTAGCCGAGCTCTTCCTTGCTCTTGAAGTGGTAGTAGAAGTTGCCCTTGCCGGCGCCGCTCTCGCGGAGCACGTCGTCGAGCGACGTGTGGTTGTAGCCGTGCACGTGAATCAGCCGGCTCGCCGCCTCGATGATCGCCTCG
>QHSM01000574.1 GCA_003221595.1 Candidatus Rokuibacteriota bacterium
TCCGAAGCAGGCGTGACGACGTATGCCTGGTGGGAAGACGATCTCTTGAAGAGCGTCGCGTACCCGAACGGCACGCTTCACGATCGAAGCGATCCCCGCGCTTACGATCGCGCCAACCGCATCCTCGCCATCGTGAACCGCCCTGCGGAGATTGGCGGCGTGCCGTTCTCGACCTACCGCTACACCTACGACCGGAACGGCAATCGACTGAGTCAAGTCGAAACGCAACGCAGCCTGACCGACGGCGGCGCCGAGACGACCTCGTACGTGTACGACAACCTCGACCGGCTCATCGGCGTCACATATGCGACGACGCAGATCGTCGACAACATCGACGCGAGTCGAACGGTCACGTTCGATTACGACCGCAACCTCAATCAGGTATCGAAGATCCGAGGCGGGACGCGCACCGAGTTCCACTTCGGCATCCGCGACGAGCTTCTCGCGGTGGCGGACGGCGGCGGAACGGCGACGCGCTTCGACTATGACCAGGGAAAGGTTCGCGTCAAGAAGATCGACGCCGCCGGGCAGGAGACGCGGTATCTGAACGAGGGCAGCTCGGTCGTGCTCGAGTACCGGGGCGCCGAGGCCGGACTGGGCACGTTCCACAAGTACGACTACGGCCATGAGCTGCTTTCGCTGACGCAGGTCGCGCCAAGCGGACGCCGGAGCCAGTTCTACTTGACGGACGCGCTCGCGAGCACCACGAACCTGACCGACACGGGCGGGACCCTGGCCCAGAGCTACCGCTACGATGCGTGGGGACGTCAGCGCGACCAGGCCGGAGCCTCGGACAATCCGCGGCAGTTCACGAGCCAGTACCGCGATGCCGAGACGGGGCTACAGTACTTTGGCGCTCGCTACTACGACGAGGAGAGCGGGCGCTTCCTGTCGCAGGATCCTCTGCAGGGCCAGCCGAGCATGCCGTCGAGCTTGCACCGCTACTTGTACGCCCACGCGAATCCCGTTCGGTTCACCGACCCGCTCGGTCTCGAGGCGGTCGAGGCGCCGAGGAAGGGGAGCTGGTGGAACCGAACCGTGACCCGCCGCCTCGACGAGCGCGGCCATTACACGGCCGGGAATGTCGCCGATCTCGCGGAGTGGAACGTCACCGAACACATCCCCGGCCTCGCGCGCGGCGCGCACGACCGCGTGCGGTCGATGGCGGCCGAGACCGTTCTCACGGCCGCCGACATCGGGTTTGCCGGTCTCAAGTGGATGCTTCCGGCGGATGCGCGGCAGCGGGTTGAAGCGTCGGAGATGAACCGGGCGATGAGCCAGGGCGGGCAGTTCCTGCAGCACGGCGGCACGGTTCCCGAGCTGGTCTTCGAGAGCATCAAGGGCACCGTGATGGCCCCCGTCGAGTTTGCGCGCACGATCTCCGATCCACACGCGCGCTCCGAGGAAATGGGCGCGCGCTTGGTCGACATGGTCGCCAGTGTCCAGGGCATCGCCGAAGGTGGACGCGCGCTTCTCGGCGGGATTGCGGGGGCCGCCGAAGGCGTCGCCGCGATCCGTCGCGTAGGAGCGGCCGCGATCGACTCGGCGGCGACGCTGGCGAGACAGATAAAGATCGCCGCGGAAATGATCCAGCAGCAGCGGGTTGTGAAGGTGATGAGATACGCTGCGCAGTACACCGATGAGACCTTCGCAACGCTCGCGGAGAGGCCGAGGCTGGCCGTCGGCAGAGATGCGCGACTCGTGGTGGGCGAGGCCGTTCGCCCGTTCACCGCCCGTGATGCTTGGAAGGTCGCCGGCCTCTGTGCCCGGGCGGAGGTCGCCTGCGGGGTCAGCGGCGGGCTCACGCCTCCGCGTCTCGGGAACGTCTGGGACAACTTCCTCGCCAAGCGTTCGGGCGCGGCCTGGTACGACCCCGCGCTGGGAAAGATGCGAGGCGATCTTGACTTCCACATGGACCGTCCGGTTCCGCCGTTCGCGGACGCAGCGACGGCACAGATGATCGACATCCAGATGTCCGCCCGAACGTTTGACCTTGCCGAGGACCACGGCGTCCTGACCTTCAAGATGACGCCCCAGGTCATGGGTGCCGAGCTTGGCGCGCAGGGCGATAAGCTCATGAGCATCATCAAGCATCGCGCGCCCGAAATGATTACCAAGGACGGCTACGTCCGCGCGGACCTCTATCTGTCCAGGGGCGTGTATTTCACGGCGAAGGACCTGGAGGAACTCGGCGCCGCCAACGCAAAGCCAGGCAAGCGCATGTTCATCTTCAAGCACGGCGACACGCCCTACGTCCGGGAGCCGCAGCCGTTCTATGTCTATTGACCCGCGGCTCGATAGCCGTCTGCGGATGCTTGCGCTCGCCTTCTGCGTGCTCGCCCTCGGGCTCGCTCGCGCTTCGTCCGCCCTCGCGCAAGGCGCTGACGTCCCCGTCCTCGCGCGCGAGCAGATCCTCATCGTCCCCGTCGCCCTCCAGGCGAGCCCGGCGCAGCAGACGGTGCCGAAGAACACCGCCACGGCGGTGAACACGCTCCTCGCGCAGCCGGCGGGCGCCGGCGCGCCGCTGATCCCCGCTGACGCCCTCGTCTTCGCTCAGCTCCGCGGCCCCGCGTTCGGCACGCCGGTGGCGCTGACCGCCCGGCCCAACGAACCGCTCGCGATTCCGCCGCTGGCGCTCACCGGGCTTTACGTCCTTGACAACATCCGCCTGGTCAGCGCTGGGCGCACGCTCCTGCAGGCCGTGCC
>QHSM01000477.1 GCA_003221595.1 Candidatus Rokuibacteriota bacterium
AGGGCCATCCGGCCCATCGCGCCTTCCCCTTTGCGGATGAACGTCGAGCGGAGCAGCTCCACCAGCTCCGCGTCGAGGTTCTGCGTGGCGCGCAGCAGGAACGTTTCCGTCTGCTGGTCGTACTCGTAGATGGCGCCGCCGTCACTGTCCGACAGCTGACTGGCGCGCGAGACGATCGTCGCCAGCACCGTCTCGAGGTCGAGCGTGGAGCTGACCGCCCGGCCGACCTCGCCGAGGGCCTGCAGCTCGCCGACCGATCGGGCCAGCTCACGGGTTCGGGCCTGCAACTCGGTGAACAGGCGGACGTTCTCGATCGCGATCACCGCCTGGTCGGCAAAGGTCTTCAGGAGCTCGATCTGTCGTTCGGTAAACGCCTGTTTTTCGACTCGGCGGACGAGGATTGCTCCGAGCGGCACGCCTTCGCGTACTAGCGGGGTGACCAGAAGGGAGCGTGTCTCGCGGCCGATCTTGGGGAACTCGGTCTCGCGCAAGGCGGCGAGGTCTTCGATGTGAATGGTGCGGCGTTCGATGATCGACCGTCCGGCCGGAAAGTCACGGTCGAGCGGGATCACATCGGGTACGCCGAACGGAGTCGATCCGAATCGAGAGACCGCGCGCAGCGTGGCGCCATCGATCAGGCGGATATGTGCATCGGCCGCCGCACAGATGTGTGCAGCGTTCTCGGCGACCGCGTCCAGCACTGGCTGGATGTCGGTCGGCGAGCTCGAGATGACGCGCAGGATCTCGGCCATCGCCGTCTGCTGCTCGAGCGACTCGGTCAGCTCACGGGTCCGCTCGTCGACCTTGCGCTCGAGGCCGGCGTACGACTCCTTGAGCTGGGCGGCCATGCTGTTGAACTGGCTGCCGAGCGCCTCCAGCTCGTCGCCGGTGCGGACGTCGATCCGCTGATCCAGCTCGCCGGCGCCGATCCGGGCGGCGCCGACCTGGAGCGCCTGGATGGGCGTGACCATGCGCCGCGCCAGCACCAGGCTGGCGGCGACGGCGAGCAGCACGCCGAGCACGAGGAGCGCGATCGTGCGCTGGATCGAGGCGTAGAGGCTCTCGAACGCCTCCTCGAGCGGCTGCTCGACGAAGACCGACCACCGGAGCGAGGCGATGGTCGCGTAGGCCGTCATCACGCTCCGGTTCTTGAAATCGCGCGCGATCGTCACCTGCTCCCGCGGCTCACCGGGCACCGCCGGCGGGGCGGCGAGGGCGCTCTTGACCTGGTCGAGCCCGGCGAACGTCGTCTTCTGGAGCACGAGGCTGATGTCCGGGTGGGCGATGAGGACGCCCTGGGCGTCGACGACGAAGGCGTGGCCGGCCTTGCCGATCTTGATCTGGGAGACCACGTCCCAGATGAACTTGAGATTCACCGCGGCCACCGTCACGCCGGCGTCCTTGCCGCTCCCGGCGATGGCGATCGTCATGTAGGGCTCGGACTCCTTCCGGAACTTCACCGGCCCGTGGTAGACCTTGCCGGCCTTGGCCTCGACGAACTCCGGCTCGTGCGAGAAGTCGATGCCGCTGCCGGTCACGTCCATGGCCAGACGCGAGACGCGCAGCTGCTCCTTGCCCTCGGCGTCGAGGTGGCTGATCTCGGTGATGGCCAGCACCTGACGGAGCAGGCGCAGGTAGTCGACGCGCCGCTGGTACATCGCGGCCGCCGGCGCGCCCAGCTGGGGCTGCGTCGTCCAGCCGATCTGGCGCTCGATTTCCTTGATGAAGTCCTCGATGCGGGAGGCCACGCCGAGCGCCTTCTCGCGCTGGAGCGTGACGAGGCCCGCCCGGTTCTCCTGATAGGAGAAGTAGATCTCGATGGCGCCGGACGCGAGGAGGGCGCCGCTCACCAGGCCGGCGAAGACGATCACGTACTTCCGGAAGAGGCGCCCGCGGGGCGTCACACGTCTCTCGGGCCGTCGCGCGACGACCGATCTTCGGAGCGGAGGTCGAACGACGCGGCGCTCATCTGGGTCTCCCGTTCACCCCGACAATATCACCAGGAGCCGCGGGACCGACTTTTCCAGGCAGCGCTTGATCTCGTCGCGACAGGCCCGGAACACGTCCTCGCCCTGGGTAGCGGGGTCGTCGATGTCGCCGTCCTCGCCGACGAATTCCCGGAGCGTGAAGACCGGCCGGCCGCGCGCCTCATCGAAGGCGTCGAGCATCTGCTTCTGGCGCGCCGTCATCGTCAGGATCACGTCCGCCTCGGCGAGCAGGTCGCGGTGCCGCTTCAAGTCGGTCGAGGCGAAGTCATCTTCGGCCAGATGGATGCCCTCCTCGCGCAGCGCCAGCCTCGCGTCGAGCGAGGCGATCATGCCGTCGCGCGCGTAGTTGGCGATGCCGCCCGACCTGACGCGAATGGCGCCGTCGACGCCGCGCCGCGCCAACATCCGCTCCAGGAGCACGTGGGCCATCACGCTGCGGGCGGTGTTGGCGTGGCACACCATCAGGACTGTTTTCACGGCTCCTCGTACCGGGACTTCCAGAAGCGCCGTCCGCCGCCCAGGTCACGCCATTCGTCGGCGGGGCGCTCGTCGATCTTCTGTCCGAACTCGATGCTCGGGGGCTGCTTGAGGTTGCTGCCGAGCGTCTCGGGGAAGAGCTTGGTCAGCTCCTCGGGGTCCCAGCGCCGCACGTGCTTGATGTGCCGGACGGCGTGGGGCTGGGCCAGCAGCGTGTAGCCGAAGCCGCGCGCGTGGAAGACCTGGCCGTTGACGTTCGCGGCGGCGTCGCTCGACAGGTAGACGACGATGGGCGCCACGTTGTCGGGGTCGCGATCGGTCCCGACCGCCTGCTCGCTCGGCCACTTGCCGGTCTGCTCGAAGACCGCCCGGCCCCGCGGCGTCGAGTCGATCATGCGCGTGGCGCCGCTCGGCATGATCGCGTTCACCGTCACGCCGTACTTCGCCATCGCGTTCGCGGTCGACCACGTGAGCCCGATGATGCCGGCCTTGGCGGCGGCGTAGTTCGGCTGGCCCGGCGCGCCGAGGGCGGACACCGACGACATGCTGATGATGCGGCCGCCCCTCTGCTCGCGCATCGAGACGGAGGCGGCACGGACCACGTTGAACATGCCCTTGAGGTGCACGTTGATCACCGCGTCCCACTCGTCCTCGGTCATGTTGAAGATCATCCGGTCGCGCAGGATGCCGGCCACGTGGACCACGATGTCGATCCGGCCCCACGCGTCGATGACCTGCTGGACCATCTGGGCGGCCTGGCCGAAGTCCGCCACCGAGCCGTAGTTGGCCTTCGCGGTGCCGCCGTACTTGACGATCTCGTCGACCACCGTCTGGGCGGGGGTGTTCTCCTTGCCCTCACCGCTCAGCGACACGCCGAGGTCGTTGACGACCACCTTCGCCCCCGCCGACGCCAGCGCGATCGCGATCCCGCGTCCGATCCCGCGTCCGGCTCCCGTCACCAGCGCTGTCTTTCCGTCGAGCATTCCCATGGTCACTCCACCAACGGTCGATAGTAAGGGTTCCCTGCCTTGACCCACGCTCCGTGCATCTCGCGAAACTCCCGGCCCATCGGGTCGATCCCGCGCATGGGCATCGTGCCGCGTCGGATCGTGAAGTCGTGGGGCGCCAGCTCGCCGGCTCTCGCGAAATGGCGCGCCGCCGCCGCCGTCCGTCCCTGAGTGAAGAGCCACTCGCCGAGCCCGAACTCGGCGCGCGCCCGCTGATCATCATCGGTCGGCAACGTCTGCAGCGCGCGAACCCGCGCCTCCGGAAGGGCTGCCGCCTCGCCGCGCACCCAGCCGCGGAGCGCCGCGAGGTGAGCGGCCGCCGCGACGCCGGTGATGTGCTTGAACGTGTCGGTCCCGAACGCGACGTCGTTCGGCCGCACGATCCTTCCGCGCTCGTCGATCCAGAGGATCGTCGGCACGTTCACGATGTTGTAGCGATCGGCGAGCGCGTGTGTCGTGTCGATCAGCGACGGATGCGTGGGTCTCGCCGCTTCGATCCACGGGCGCGCGTCGTCGGCCGACTTGTCGATCGCCACGGTGATCACCGTGAACCCGAGCCCCCGCAGCTCCTCGTGCACCGCCTGCCAGACCGGCAGGTCGAGACGGCACCCTCACCACGACGCATACGCGACCAGGAGCACCTTCTTGCCGCGATGCTCCACGAGAGTGTGGCGCCGTCCGTCCAGGTCGGGAAGCGTGAAGTCCGGCGCCTCGAGCGAGGCGAGCGCCTCCGCACGCGCCCGGGCCGTCACGCCCAGATAGGCGGCGCGCTCGTCCGGGTCGAGCGCCACCGGGCGTCCCTCCGCCTCGGCCCGCTTCAGGAGCTCGGCTCCCTCCCGCGCGCCCAGCGCGGCGACTCGCCCGTCGTCGATGATCGTGAAGGTCGCCTCCGTCACTCCCTCTCCTGTCCCATTCGCTCTCCTATCGATCGGCCGGCTCGCCCGCCGGCCCCGCCCCGTCCCGGGCGTACCCCTGGGCGATATTACTGTAACCGGGGCTCGCGAGGGCGCGGGAGACGCGGGGCGCCGCGCCCCCGGCTGCTACTTCCAGGCCCAGGTCGGCTGCTCGAAATGGGCGACCCGCGTGGACCGGCCGTGCACGACGACCTCGCGGATCTGATAAATCACCGCCGCGGTCGGCGCGTGGATGAGCGACGACAGCAGCGGGACCTGGATCACCGGGCGGTCGCTCTCGGGAATCGAGATCAGGCGCGGAACGTCGGGCTTGTCGAGCTCGGCGAGCGGCACGCGGTACACGTGCGCCACCTCGGCCGGGTTCGGCGCCAGCTCGATCGTGTCCCCGGCCCAGGCGACGACGGGCGTGATGATGAAGCCCGAGCGCGTGCCGTAGTCGTCGAGGAGCCCCAGCACCGAGGCCGGCTCGAGCGCGAGCCCGACCTCTTCCCGCAGCTCGCGCAGCGCCGCGCGCTCCGGGCTTTCGCCCGCGTCGATCCGGCCGCCGGGCAGGGCCCACTGACGGGCGTGGGCACGGAGCGTCGCGGTGCGCCGGGTCAGGAGAAAGCAAGCGCGCCCTTCGTCGTCCGGGAGGAGCACGACGGCCACCGCGGCGGGCCGGCGACCGTCCGGCGCGATCGGCTGCCGCTCGAATCGGCCGAGATTGCTCCGGACTCGCGCCCTCAGCGCCTCGTCGAACCCGCCGACTTGATCGGCCACGCTCGAGCGCGCCGTCATCCGAGGCCCCAGCCGCGCACGCGAGCCGGGGTAATCCGGAACATGACGCGGTTCGACGGCATGGCACGGCCGTTCCAGAGGCGCTCGAGCCGGCCGCGCACCTGCAGGAACCACATCGGCATCGCCAGAGGCGCGCCGTCGGCCTGCACGGTCGCGAGCACGACGACCTCCCTGGTGGCGAGGAACCCCTGGATCGCCGCCTCGTCGAGGCGCATCTAGTAGGCGGGCAGCGTGCCGGCCTTCACGCCGGTCTTGCGCACCGCCGCCACCTCCTCGGCCGCCTTGGCCGCCATGAAGCGGCTGTCGCTCGCGAGCGTCACGAACTGGTAGCCGGCCGCGACCATCTTCAGCGCGTAGGCGGCCGTCCCGTTGTGAATTCCCGCCGCGACCCCGTGCCGCTTGCAGGCCTCGACGATCTTCTGCTGGGCCTCCACCACCGGCGGGTCCGTCTGGTCCAGGCGCGGCTTGCAGCCCATCGTCAGCGAGAGATCCGACGGGCCGACGTAGACCCCGTCGACGCCGGGAACTTTGAGGATCTCGTCGAGGTTCTTCACTGCCTCGGCGGTCTCGATCATCGGCATCACGATCAGATCGTCGTTGGCGTGGTCGCCGTAGTCGGCGCCCGCGTAGATCGAGGCGCGCACCGGGCCCCAGCTGCGGTAGCCGCGCGGGGCGTACTTGCAGGCGGCCACCAGCGCCTCGGCCTGGGCCCGCGTGTTGATCATCGGACAGATCACGCCGTACACGCCCGCGTCGAGGATCTTCATGAGGAGCGCCGGATCGTTCCAGGGCACGCGGGCCAGCGGGATGACCGGCGTCGTCGATATAGCCTGCAGCATCGTGACCGCGGTCTGGTAGTCGACCACGCCGTGCTGCATGTCGACGGTCAGCGAGTCGAATCCTTGATGCGCCATCACCTCGGCGGCGAACGAGCTCGGAATGGACAGCCAGCCGTTCACCACCGCCTCGCCCCTTGCCCAGATCTTCCTCAGGGTGTTCTCGCGCACAGGCCCCTCCTTCGGTCGTCAGTTGAGCACGGCGGCTCCGTCACTCGAGCTCAGGGCGACACACCACCCGAAAGTTGCACCACTTGCAGATTCTGAGGTCCTCGGTCTTCTCGAAGTCGGCGATCGCCGCGACGTTCGCCGCCGGATCGACCATGTACGCCTTCATCGAGCGGATCGAGAGGCGCAGCTGCTCCTTGATGGCCTCGAGCCGCTCCTCGTTCCAGGACAGCTGCGTCACCTCGGGCTCGCGCAGGTTCGCCTCGAAGAGATCGACCTTCGCCGGCGGCACGCCCAGCACCTCGTCGGCGTAGAGCGCGTAGCAGCCGAGCTGGAACGCGGCGCCGTCCGGGGTCGCGCCGCCCGTCTTCCAGTCGACGAGCGCGAGCCGGCCGTCGTCGGTCCAGAAGCCGAAGTCGGGCGCCATCCACACCGGCGTGCCCTCGAAGTCGAACACCTTGGACCAGTGCTCGATCGACCAGTGCTCGGGCGGCGTCTTGCGGATCGCCGCCACCAGCGGCAGACGGAAGAAGTTGCGCAGGCAGACCGTGACGTTGCGGGAGAGCGCCTGCCACACCTCGGGCTTCAGGTCGATCGCGTACTCGTGCTCGAACAGCGCGACCGTCTTGGGGCTCTCGCGATAGCGGCCGGCCTTCGACGAGCGCCACTCGCCGCGCATCCGCTCGACGACGTCGGCGATGAACGGCTCGACCGGGAGGTCGCGCCCCTCGGCGAAGGCGTGCAGGACCATCTCGATCGCGTCGTGCACGACGCGCCCCCCCCACATCTGGCGCGACGCGAGCTGCTTGAGGATGTAGAGGCGGCGGACCTCGTCGCCGGCGGCGGCGTCCCACCCGCCCCAGGCGCCGTAATAGTGGTAGAAGTATCGGCGGCGGCAGTCTTGAAAGGTGTTGTCGCGGCTGCGCGACCAGGAAAACTCGTTGGCGAGCTCGGCCATCGGCGCATTGTCGCACGGCTTGACGCCCTCCGGCGACGCTGCTAGCGTGGCGGCCATGGTCGCGCCCTCGTTCACGGTCGATTGTCCGTGCTGCAAGGCCAAGCTCACGCTCGATCCGGAGCTTCAGGCGGTCATCGCGCACGAGGCGCCGCCGCCGACGCGGTCGGTGGACGATCTCGGCGCGGCGTTCGACAAGCTCCGCGCCAGGTCCGCCGAGCGCGAGGAGCGCTTCAAGGAGCAGCTCCGCGCCGAGGGCGAGAAGGGCAAGCTTCTCGACCGCAAGTTCCAGGAGGGTCTGAAGAAGGCCAAGGACGATCCTTCGCCGCCGAAGCGACCGTTCGACCACGACTAGCATGGCCGGCGACCTGCTGGGCGCCCTCCTGCGGCAGGTCAGCCGCAGCTTCTATCTCTCCCTGGCCGTCCTGCCGCGCGCGCTCCGAGAGCCGATTGGCCTCGCCTACCTGCTGGCCCGCGCCGCCGATACCATCGCGGACACGCGGCTCATCCCGCGCGACGACCGGCTGGGGCACCTCGAGACCCTTCGGCAGGCCGGCGCCGGCGAGCTGGTCGACGTCCGGGCGCTCGCGCGCGGGTGCGCGCTCGTGCAGACACACGCCGCCGAGCGCCGGCTGCTCGAGCGGGTGGGCGAGGCGCTCGCCCGCGTCGAGGCGCTGCCGCCGTCCGACCGCCACGAGGTGCGGGCGGTGCTGGCCACGCTCACGTCGGGCATGATCTTCGACCTGACGCGCTTCCCCGGGGAGGACACGAAGGGCCTCGCGGCGATCGAGAGCCTCGAGGAGCTCGACCACTACGTGTATCTGGTCGCCGGCTGCGTCGGCCCCTTCTGGACGGCGCTGCACATCGCGCACCGGCCCCGGCTCAGCGACTGGCCGCTGCGTGAGATGAGCGAGCAGGGCGTGAGCTTCGGCAAGGCGCTGCAGCTCACCAACGTGCTCCGCGACGTGCCGGGCGACCTCGCTCACGGCCGCTGCTACCTGCCGGCGCGCGAGCTGGCCGCGCTCGGGCTCGGGCCGCGCGACCTGCTCGAGCCGGCCGGTGCCGCCCGCGCGCGCCCGCTCTACCGTCGCCTGCTGGGCCTGGCTCTGGAGCACTACAACGTCGCGTGGGACTACACGCTGGCGATCCCGCGGCGCGAGTGGCGCATGCGCCTGGCGTGCGCGTGGCCGCTCCTGATCGGGCTCGCGACCCTTGGGGCGCTCACCGCGCACCCGAACCCCCTCGGCGCGACGGCGCCGATCAAGATTCCCCGCCGCGCCGTGCGCGCGCTGGTGGCGCGATCGGCGTTCACGGTCTGGTCCAATCGCGCCCTCGCCGCCCACGCCGCTCGGGTACGGGCGACCATCGCGGTCTAATTTCTTCTTGCGAAAACAGGGCGCTCCACCGCAGGGTAAAGCAAGCGTGAGCGCCGATCGTCCTGACCATGGAGGAGACGATGGAACGCATGTTCGGTGAACCCGAGCCCTGGACGCCGACCCCGACGCCGGCGGCCCCACCGGCCCCTGCACCCGCCCCTGCCAGGCCCGCGCCGGCGCCGAAGGCAGCCAAGCCCAAGGCGAAGGCAAAGGCCCGCACGAAGGCCAAGGCCCGGCCGAAGAAGAAGGCCAAAGCCAAGGCACGGAGCAAGGGCAAGAAGAAGGCGAAGGCGCGCCGCCGGCGCTAGTCGAGTAGCTCGAGACCCAGGAGGGTCGCCGGGTCGATCCTCGCCGAGCCCACCATCGCGCCGAAATGCAGGTGCGGGCCGGTGGCTCGGCCGGTGGATCCCACCGTCCCGATCGTCCGGCCTCGCTCCACGCGCTCGCCCTCGACGACCGTCGTCGTGTCGAGGTGGAAGTAGAGCGTGAAGAGGCCGAGACCGTGGTCGAGGATCACCAGCCGGCCCGGGAAGAAGAACTCGGCGACGAGGGCGACTTTGCCCGCATTGGCCGCGACGACCGGCGTCCCGCGGGGCGCCGCGAAGTCGATGCCGCCGTGAGGCGAGCGCGGCTGACCGTTGATGATGCGGCGCGCGCCGAATCCGGTGCCCGCCGCCGGGGTTCCGACGGGCTTCGTGAACGGCCCCCGCCAGAGCCGCTCGGGCGTGACGGTCCGGTAGAGGGTCGTCAGCTGCCCGGTCTCGTCGACCGCACGCTTCTCCGTCTCCGGGTTCAGATCGACCATCGTCTGCGGCAACGTGAGGCGCTCCTGGGGAAAGCTCCGCCGGGCGATCGTCAGGCTACCCCGCGCGTTCCGCGGCTCACGTCCCGGCTCGACGACGCCCACCTTCCACAGGTGGGCCCCTGGCTTCGTCTCCAGATCGACACCGATCAGCGCGGCCTGGCCGCCCGCGTAGGGAAAGAACCTCAGCGGTCGGCCGTCGAGCGAGCCCTCGACCGACGCGCCCTCGGGCACGTCGCGCACGTGAAGCCAGGCGACGTCACCGAGCTTCGGTTTGGATGGATGCCAGGCGACGCCGACCCGTTCGGCCGCGCTGGAAGAGCTCGAGAGCAGAGCGAGGCCGACGGCGACGACGCCGACTCGGCCCCAGATCACTCTGGACGTTGCTGGCGGAGGAACTGCTCGATTTCGGCGACGAGCTGGGAGGCCGGCGGCAGGTCGCTCTGACCGGCCTGCGCGGCCGGAGGGGCCTCATCGGGCACGTCACGCGCCTCGAGCTTCTTGATGTAATTGGCGATCTTCGTGTTCTGCGCGACGATCTCTTTCAGGTTGGCGTCGAACTGCTTCACCGCCTGCTCGAGGTCACCGACGTCGACCGTGGCCCCCAGGAGGGGCGCGACGCGCTGGACCAGGGCCAGGGTCGCCCTCGGGTTCTCGATGCCCGAGATGTAGTGTGGGACGTTGGCCCAGAGGCTGGCCGTCGCGAACCCCTGCTCCTTGCAGATCGTGTTGAGCACGCCGACGATCCCGGTCGGCCCTTCGTACTTCGTGGGGCGGACCCCGAGCCGAACGGCCAGCTCCGGATCCGACGCGCTGCCGGAAAGACGGACGGGCCGGGTGTGCGGCACCTCGGCCAGCAGCGCCCCGAGCGTCAGCACGAGCGTCACCTCGCACCGGCGCGCGAGCTCGAGAACCGTGCCGCAGTAGGTCTTCCAGCGCAGGTGCGGCTCGATGGCCACGCCCATGATGACGTCGCGCGCCAGCGCCGAAGCCTGGCTGATCGAGAACTCCGTGGCCGGCCACGTGATCTCACGCTCGGTCTCCGAGCCCGGCTTGAAGCGAACGTACGGTCGGGAGAGGCCGAAGTGGTAGAACTCCTCGGGATCGATCTCGGCGAACTTCTCGGCCCGGAAGGACGTGCCCAGGTAGCGCACGGCGTTTGTCGCCGATTCGGCGGCGTCGTTCCAGCCGCCAAACGCCATGATCAGGATGGGCCGGCGGAGGCCCTCAGGTCGTGAGTGGATCTTCAGGGCATCCATTCGGATACTCTCCCTCGACGTTGTATGGGGGAGTCTAGCACGAACGGCCAATTGACCATCCCCCCATGCACAGGTAGGATGTGCCAGTTTCGAACCCCTGGGGGAGGACCTGCATATGCGCGGCATGCACTGGAAACAGTTCGTCGTTGGAACATCACTCCTGATCGTCGGAGGCTGCGCAAGCAGCGAGGAGTGGAGCACCTGGCGGTCGAGCACGAGCCA
>QHSM01000478.1 GCA_003221595.1 Candidatus Rokuibacteriota bacterium
TTCACCAACAACACCGAGGAGGACTGGGACCGCACCTTCGCGGTCAACACCAAGTCCGTCTTCCTCACGTGCAAGGGCGTCGCGTCCCACTTCATCGAGCGCAAGGCCGGGCGCATCGTCAACATCGCCTCGATCGCCGGACCGATGTCGGCGCCGACGATGCCGCCCTACAGCGTGGCCAAGATGGGGGTCATCACGCTGACCCGCATCGTCGCCAAGGAGCTGGCGCCCCATGGCGTCACCGTGAACGCGATCTGTCCGGGCGTGCTCTGGACGGACTTCTGGCAGAAGCTCGCCGCCCATCTCGCCGAGACGAACCCCGCCTTCAAGGGGATGACGGCGCGGCAGGTGTTCGACAAGCGAGTGGGCGATATCACGCCGATGAAGCGCGAGCAGACGCCCGAGGACATCGGCTGGGCCGCCGTGTTTCTCGCCTCCGACGAGGCGCGCAACATCACCGGCCAGGCGCTGAACGTCGACGGCGGCGTGGTGATGCAGTAGGGCGATCACGGTGAATTTCGATTTCGCCGAGTCCGAAGAGGCGTTCCGCAAGGAGGTCCGCGGCTGGCTGGAGGCCAACCTGCCGGACGACCTGCGCGGCCGCGCCTTCGCGGCCTCGCGGGCGGACCGCGACGAGGTGCGGCGGCTGCGCGCGTGGCAGAAGCGCATGTGGGAGGCGGGCTACGTCGGGCTCGACTGGCCCGTCGAGTTCGGCGGACGGGGCGCGACGACTGTCGAGATGGTCATCCTCTACCAGGAGATGGCTCGCGCCGAATCGCCGCAGCTCGTCAACCGGGGCGGCGTGTCGATGCTGGGTCCCACGCTGATGAAGTACGGCACTCCCGCCCAGCAGAAGCGCCACCTGGAGAAGATCCTGACGGCCGAGGAGCTGTGGTGCCAGGGGTTCTCCGAGCCCAACGCGGGGTCGGACCTGGCGAACTTGCAGACGCGCGGAGTCCGCGAGGGCGACCACTTCGTCGTCAACGGCCAGAAGGTCTGGACGAGCATGGCTCACGTCGCGGACTGGTGCTTCCTGCTCGTCCGCACCGACCCGGCGGCGGTGAAGCACAAGGGCATCAGCTTCCTGCTCGTCGACATGAAGACGCCGGGCATCACGGTGCGGCCGCTCCGTCAGCTCACCGGCGAGGCGGAGTTCAACGAGGTCTTCTTCGACAACGTGCGGGTGCCGGTCGACAATCTCGTCGGGAAGCTCAATGAAGGTTGGAGCGTCGCCATCACCACGCTGGCGTACGAGCGCGACATTCTAACGTTCATTCGCCACATCTCGCTCCGCAACGCCCTGCACCGGCTCGTGCGCCTCGTGCGCCAGCAGCAGCGCGGCGCCGACCCGGTCATCCGGCAAAAGGTGGCCGCCCTCTGGATCGCCGAGCAGGCGCTCCAGCTCAACGGCTACCGGAGCCTCACCAAGATCCTGCGCGGCGGCGCGCCGGGCCCCGAGGGCTCGACGTCGAAGCTCTTCTGGAGCCAGGTCGATCAGGAGCTGGCGCACGTCGCCACCGAGGTGATCGGCCCCTACTCGCAGGTCGCCGGCGAATCGGAGCGGGCGCTGGACGGCGGTCAGTGGGAGTTCTACGAGCTGCTCGCGCGCGCGAGCGGAATCCGCGCGGGAACCTCCGAGATCCTCCGCAACATCCTCGCCGAGCGCGTGCTGGGCCTGCCGAAGGACTAACCCGAAAGGACACACCGGCATGAGTGACCTGCTCTACGACGTGAAGGACAAGGTCGCGACGATCACGCTGAATCGGCCCGACAAGCTCAACGCGTTCACGCGCGACATGATCGACGCGTGGGCGAAGGCGCTCAACGCCGCGCAGACCGACGACAGCGTCAACGTCATCGTGGTGACGGGCTCCGGCCGCGCGTTCTGCTCGGGCGGCGACGTGGGCCGCATGCGAGACGGCGAGCCCAACGCGCTCGACGGCAAGAACACCCTCTGGGAAGGCGTTCATCGCGTGCCCAAGACGCTCGAGACGGTGGACAAGCCGGTCATCGCGATGGTCAACGGCCTCGCGGTGGGCGCCGGCATGGGCATGTGCGTCATGTGCGACATGCGCGTGGCCGCCGAGTCGGCCCGATTCTCCACCGGCTACGTCCGCGTCGGTCTCGTGCCGGGCGACGGCGACACCTACTTCCTGCCGCGTCTGGTCGGCGCCGCCAAGGCGCTCGAGCTCCTGTGGACCGCCGACTTCATCGAGGCGCCCGAGGCCCATCGCCTCGGCATCGTGCAGCGCGTGGTGCCGGACGCGCAGCTGAAGGACGCCACGTACGCGCTGGCCCGGCAGATCGCCGACGGACCGCAGATCCCGATCCGGATGATCAAGCGGCTCGTCTACCAGAGCCTCCGGCTCGACCTCCGCACGCACCTCGACCTGGTCTCGTCCCACATGTCGATCGTGCGCCAGACCGCCGACCACGCCGAGGGCGTCGCCGCGTTCAAGGAAAAGCGCCCGCCGCGGTTCCAGGGGCGCTGAGGCGGCAACCTAGAGGGGAGAGTAGCCCCGGTACTCCATCTGCGTGGCGATCGCGGCGCGAGCCTCGGCGCCCCAGAACTTCTCGACGAGATAGAGACCCAGGTCGAGCGCGGACGAGACGCCGCCCGCCGTCACGACGCGCCCCTCGTCCACCACGCGCCGGTTCGTCACCACCTCGCGGCAGAGCGGACGCAGGAGCTCCACCGCCTGGTGGTGGGTCGTCGCGCGCTTGTCTTTAAGATAGCCGGCGCGGCGAGCAGGAGCGCGCCGGAGCAGACCGAGGCCAGCGGCCGCTCGTCCCCCCAGGTCTTCAGGTAGTCGATGGCGCGGCGGTTGTCCATCAGCGTGACGGTGCCGAGCCCGCCCGCCACGTAGAGGAGGTCGAACTTCGAGAGGTCCTCGTACACCGAGTCGGGCGTGAGCTTGAGGCCGGACTCGTCGACGATCTCGGCGTCGGTGCCGATGATCCGATGCGTGACCTCCGGGTCGATGGACATCGCCGCGACGCGCCGCAGCGCATCGTAGGCGCCGATGAAGTCGAGCATCGTCAGGCGCGGGAAGACGAGAAACGCGATGCGCTTCGGCGGCATGGCGTCAGCAGGGCTGGACCGAGGCTTTGTGGCGCTGGGCCAGCGCCTGATAGCCTTCCGGATTCGCGCGCACCCAGCGCTCGGCCGGCGTGCCCGCGAGCGGTCCGCGGACCTTGGCCGGCGTGCCGAGGGCGAGCATGCCTTCGGGAATCTCCGTCTCGGGCGTCACCAGGGCACCGGCGGCCACCATGGCGCGGGCGCCGATCCGCGCGCCGTCGAGCACGGTCGCGCCGTTTCCGATCAGACATTCCTCGCCGAGCGACGCCGCGTGAATCGTGCAGTTGTGGCCGACCGTCGAGCCGGCGCCGATCTCGGTTCCCCCGCGCGGCGTCACGTGGACGACGGCGCAATCCTGCACGTTGGCGCCGCGGCGCACCACGATCGGGTTGAAGTCGCCCCGGAGGACGGCGTTGTACCAGACGGACGCGCGCTCCTCGATCGTCACGTCGCCGACGACGACCGCGGTGGGCGCGACGAACGCGGTCGGATGCACCTTCGGGCGCTTGCCCTCGAAGCTGAACAGTGGCATGGGCTGGACCCCCGCAGTATCCTCGAAATTGGCTCTCATCTTACTCGAAGGCGACAGGAGGTGGGAATGCCGTTTCCCAATATCGCGGCCGTCGCCACTGCGACGCCGCCTCATCGGTTCACGCAGGCGCAGCTGCTGGCGCTCGCCGGCTACGCCGACGAGGAGCGACGCGGATTCTTTTGCCGCAGCGACATCGACGGCCGTCATCTGTGGATCGATCCGGCAGCCTTCCGGCCTGACGAGTCGGTCGACGAGCTCAACGATCGCTTCCGCGCCGGCGCCTTGCACCTCGGCGAATCGGCGGCGCGCGGCGCGCTGGCGCGGGCCGGCTGGGACGCGCGCGACGTCGATTTCATCGCGACCACGACGTGCACCGGACGGCTCACGCCGAGCCTCGACGCGCACCTGATCAGCCGGCTCGGCTGCCGCTCCGACATCCAGCGGGTTCACGTCGGGGACACCGGCTGCGCCTCGGCGATGGTCGCGCTGCAGCAGGCGGCGAACTATCTGACCGCGTTCCCCGGCCGCCGGGCGCTCGTCATCGCCGTCGAGATCTGCTCGGCCGCCTACTTCCTGGACGACCGGCTCGAGAGCGCGGTGGCGCACGCGATCTTCGCGGACGGCGCCGGCGCGCTCGCCGTCACCACCGGCGGCCCCGGGCCGTCGATCGTGGCCCACCGAACGCTCTTTCACTCCGAGCATCTGGGCGCCATGGGATTCGAGTATCCGGGCGGACGGCTGCGGGTGACCCTCTCGAAGGAGGTGCGGCGGATCGGCGGCACCATGATGCGCGAGATGGCGACGATCCTGATGGCGACGCAGGGGCTCAAGCGCGAGGACATCCGTTACTGGGTGCTGCACTCCGCGGGCCGTCGCGTGATCGACCGCGCGCGGGCGCTCCTGGACCTGAGCGAGGAGCAGGTGGGCCACTCGCGCGCGGTCTTGCGCCGCTACGGCAACATGTCGTCGGCGACGATTCTCTTCGTGCTGGAGGAAACGCTGCGCGCCGAAGCGCCCGTCCCGGGCGACTGGGCGCTGATGATCGGCCTCGGCCCCGGCTTCGCCGCCGAAGGAGCCCTGCTCCGGTGGTGATGAGACAAACAGCGATGCCACAACGGATGGAAACGGGCGTGTCGGAGCCACGAGCACCTGTCTCAGGCCACCCACGGTGGAAGCCGGCCTCGAGGCCCCCGCTCCAATGAAACGCGCCGAAGGCGCGCGTGAAGTGCTGGACGGCGCGATCGGCGCGACGGAGCTCGCCGCCACGCTCGCCGACATCGACCGCCTCAACGCGTGGTTCGGCGGCCATGCGCTGACGCGGCGCCAGATCCATCGCCTCACGGCGGACGTGCCGCACGATCGGGCGCTGAGCGTGGTCGACGTCGGCGGCGGCACCGCGATGTTCGCCGCGCGCCTGGCCGACTGGGCGCGGCGGCACGGGCGGGCCATCCGCATCGTGGTCGTCGAGCGCGATCCGGCGACCCTCGCGCTCGCCCGCCGCGTCGTCTCGGCGTACCCCGAGGTGCTGCTGATCCAGGGCGACGCGGCGGCGCTGCCGTTTCACGCGCACACCGTCGACATCGTCGCGAGCAGCCTGACGCTTCATCACCTCGAGCCGGAGCAGGCCGTGGCGGGCCTCCGCGAGATGACGGCGGCCGCCCGCATCGCCGTCGTCGTGAACGACCTTCTGCGCCAGCGGCTGTCGCTCGGCCTGGTCTGGCTGGCGACGCGCCTCCTGCGGTGCCATCCGATCTCGCGGCACGACGGGCCGCTCTCGGTGCGGCGCTCCTACTCGCGGGATGAGCTGCGGGCGCTCGCCGCGCGGGCGGGTGCGCGCCGGCTGACGATTCGCCAGTATCCGGTGCTGGGTCGCATGCTGGCGGTGCTCTCGTGACGACGGACGTCATCGTCGTCGGCGCCGGGCCCGCCGGCGCGGCCACGGCCATCTTCCTCGCCGAGCACGGCCTCGCGGTCCGGCTCGTGGATCGCGCGCGATTTCCGCGCCCGAAGATCTGCGGCGAGTACCTGAGCCCCGAGGCGCCCCGGCTGCTCGACCGGCTGGGCGCGCTCAAGGCGGTCGACGCCGTCGCGACCCCGCTGAGCGGCATGCGGATCACCGCGCCCGACGGCACGCAGCTCGTTGGCCGTTACCACGCCATCGGGCCCTGGCGTCCCTATCGGGAGCACGCGATGGCCCTCTCGCGTGAGGTGCTCGACACCATCCTGGTCGATCGCGTGCGCGCGCTGCCCGTCGAGCTCAGCGAGGAGGTGCGTGTCACCGACGTTCGGGTCGCGGGCGATCGGGTGCTGGGGGTCGAGGCGGTCGACGCCGATGGCCGCCGCCTCACGCTGCGCGCTCCGCTGACGATCGCCGCCGACGGCCGCGCCTCGGTCGTCGCGCAGCGCCTGGGCCTCCGGCGCCCCCATCGCCTCCGGCGGATGGCCCTCGTCACCTACGTCGAGGACGTCCCCGACCTCGGGCTCTTCGGCGAGATCTTCGTCGACCCGCCGGACTACGCGATCCTCAACCCGATCGCGCCGGGCCGCGCGAACCTCAGCATCGTCGTGCCGCTGGCGCACGCGGCGCCGTGGAGCGGGCGGCTCGAGAGCTTCTTCGACGCGCGCGCGAAGCACCTTCCGCACCTGGCCCGGCGGATCGCCGGCGGGCGGCGGGTCGCTCCCGTGCGGGCGATGGGCCCGCTCGCCTACCGGGTGGATCCGCCGCGGACCGGCGGGGTGCTGATGGTGGGTGACGCCACCGGCTTCTACGACCCGTTCTCGGGCGAGGGGATCTTCAACGGCCTGCGGAGCGCGGAGCTGGCCGCGGAGACCGCCGTGCGCGCGCTTCGCCGCGGCGACCTCTCGGCGGCGGCGCTCGCCGGCTACGACCGCGCCCGGCGCCTGGCCTCGCGCGACAAGGAGCGCGTGACGCACGCGCTCCAGTTCCTGATCGCCCATCGCGCGCTCGCCAACCTGACAGCGCGGCTCCTGGCGCGGCACCAGGGTCTGCTCGACCTCCTGCTCGGTATCCTCGGCGACTTCGTGCCGCCGCGTGCGCTCGTGACCGGCGTTCGCGCGCGCTGACGATCCTGACCACCCGCTGTCCGGACGGAGGAGAGACTCGATGAGCCCGAGCGACAGCCTGCCTCGCCGTTTCGCGCGCATTTACACCGCGGCGATCACGGACGTCATGGACGAGATGGGTCTGCGGCGTCAGACGCTGCCCTCGACGATCCAGCCGCTCGCCGCCGGCATGCGCACCGCCGGCTACGCCTTTCCGGCGCGCGGCCGGTCGCACGCCGGCTCCCCGCGCGAGCGCGATCAGACCCTGCGCCGGTTTCTCGCGATGCTCGGCGCCGCGCCGGCCGACTCGGTGCTGGTGCTCGCCGCTCACGACGAGGTCGCGGCACACTTCGGCGAGCTGAGCGCGTCGTGGTTCCGCACCCGCAAGGTGCGCGGCGCCGTGATCGACGGGGCGACCCGCGACACCGCGTCGATCGTGCGGATGGGATTCCCGACCTTCGTGCGCTACCGGAGTCCACAAGATTCGGTGCCGCGCTGGCGGGTGACGGACTGGGGCCAGCCGGTGACGATCGGCGGCGTGCGCGTGAGCCTCGGTGACCTCGTCGTCGGCGACCTCGACGGCGTCGTCGTCGTCCCGCGCCGTGCCGCTCACGAGGTGCTGGGGCGCTGCGAGAAGCTCGTCGGGACGGAGGACCGGGTGCGCTCCGCGGTCCGGCGCGGCATGACGCCGCTGGCCGCCTACGAGAAGTTCGGCGCGTTCTGAGGGGTAACGGAAGCCTACCGCGCCCGGCGGCTGCGCTGGGGGCGCGCGGGGGTGGCGGGTGCCGGCTCCCCGTCGCGCGCCTCGGCGCCGGCGATCTCGGGCAGCCCCGCCTCTTTCAACGGCTTGCCGATGTGGTCGCGGATCCACTTGCCGTCCCACCACTCGAGCGGCGTGACCGACACGCCGTTGACGAGCACCTCGTAGTGGAGGTGGTCGCCGATCGCGAGCCCGGTCGATCCGGTTCGCGCGATCTCCTGACCCTTCTCGACGGCGTCGCCGACCTTCACGGCCGTGCTCGAGAGATGCGCGTACAGCGTCTGCAGGCCCAGGCCGTGGTCGATCACGACCGTGTTGCCGTAGATCGTGAGGGGCTCGGCGAAGACGACGACGCCCTTGTTGGCGGCCGGGACCGGCGACTGCCGCGTGGACGCGAGATCGTAGCCGAAGTGCACCTGGCGATCGATCTCGCGGCCGGCATAGACGTAGGTGCGCAGCTCGGCGAAGTTCGCGAACACCTTGGAGTTCCGCGGCTGGATGAACGGCCCCTGCCAGAGCGGCTTGTTGGCCGTGGAGGCGCCGACCTTCCGTTTCGTCTCCTCGGCCTGGCGCCGAAGGTCGCGGTTGATGATCAGAAAGCCGTCGGGGAGCGGCTCGCTCGCCGGGCGCTGGGGCAGGAGCTCCGGGACCTTGGCCTGGAGGAACGCGTCCTTGATCTCGATCGTGTCGCGGGGAAACTTGCGCGGGCGGATCTCGGCCGGAACGCCGCGCGCCGCGGCGTTGCCGGCTTCGTCGGACGAGCGGATCGCCAGCGGGACCGCCGGGTCGAAGTCCCACGGGAGCGCGATCAGCGCGACGCGCGCGCCGCGATCTTCCGGGCCGTAGGCGAACGACGGGAACACCAGCGGCCCCGCGCTGACGTCGGTGCGCGCGGCGCCGGTCACCCGGAACGCGACGAGCCCGGTGCCGCCGGGCGACAGGTAGCGGGTGGCGGCGAGCAGCTCGATCTTCGGTGGCGTGAGATCGATCGTGATCGGGTAGCCGGCGATCGCGCGATCCGCGCGCCGGAGCGGCCGCCAGAAGTCGTCGCGCGCCCACACCTCGAGGGTGGCGTTGCCCTCGCGGAGCCCGAGCGCGCCGCTCTCCACCACGAGGGGAATCTCCACGCGCCGGCCGAGGGGGCTCTCCTGCTTGGCCACCGTCGTCGACGTGCCCGATTGCACGACCCGGACCTCGACCCGCGTCACGTTGCCGCGCCGGGCCTCGAGGGAGAGCGTGAACGGCGTCTTCTGGCCGAGGAAGCGCGGCGGCGTCGACACGGCCTGGACTCCGGGAACCGTCTGACGCCAGCCGAGATACGAGACCGAGCCGACCACGGCGAGGAGCAGGAACAGGACGAAGAGCACCCAGACTTTCGTGCGAGACCGCTGGGGCACGAGCCGGATGATACCATGCCGGGCGCCGCCGGCCGGCGAAGGAGATCGCGTCATGAGGGGAGAGCTCGTGTTTGTTTCGCTGGCGCTGTTCGTCGCCGCCGGGCTCTGCGAGATCGGCGGCGGCTATCTGATGTGGCGCTGGCTCCGCGAGGGGCAGAGCGCGCTGCTCGGCGCCGTCGGCGCCGCGGTGCTGGTCCTGTACGGCGTCGTTCCGACCCTCCAGCCCGCGCCGTTCGCCCGCGCCT
Organism: Candidatus Rokuibacteriota bacterium; assembly: GCA_003221595.1. GTDB lineage: Bacteria > Methylomirabilota > Methylomirabilia > Rokubacteriales > CSP1-6 > AR31. The sequence goes on from QHSM01000478.1 coordinate 9,077, forward strand.
ACGCGGCGTACGGTGGCGTGTTCGTCGTCCTCTCGCTCGCGTGGGGCGCCGTCGTCGCGCGCGAGAGCCCGATCGCTTCGACCTGCTCGGCGGTCTCCTGTGCCTCGCCGGCGTCGCGGTGATCATGTACTCGCCGCGCGTCTGACGCCGGCGTCGCGGTGCCAACCTTGACACCCGCCGTGACCGCCCCGTAGCATGACCCGGTGTCGTCCACCGTCTGGCTGATCCCGGCCTTTCCTCTCGTCGGCGCGCTCCTCAACATGTTCTTCGGCGGCGTCATCGGCCGTCGTGCGCACTGGGTCGCGGTGTCGGCGCTGGCCGGCTCGTTCGTCGCGTCCTGCTCGCTCTTCTCGACCGTCGCGTCCGGCGGATCGTTCACCGCGACGCTCTTCAGCTGGATCGTCGCGGGTGACTTCGAGACTGCGGTGACCGCGCACGTCGATCCGCTCACCGTCGTCATGCTGCTGGTGGTGACCGGCGTGGGCGCGCTGATTCACCTCTACTCGATCGGCTACATGCACGACGACCCGGACTACGCGCGCTACTTCGCCTATCTGAACCTCTTCGTCTTCTCGATGACGATGCTGGTGCTCGCCGGGAACTTCCTGCTCCTCTACGTCTTCTGGGAGGCGGTCGGCCTCTGCTCGTATCTGCTGATCGGCTTCTGGTACACGCGGCCGGCCGCGGCGCAGGCCGGCAAGAAGGCGTTCATCGTCAACCGCGTCGGCGACTTCGGCTTCGGCCTCGGCATCATGTGGCTCTGGACCACGGTGGGCACGCTTGACTACGACGGTGTGTTCGCGGCGGCCGCCGACCTGGACGGCCGGACGGCGACCGGCATCGCGCTGCTCCTCTTCATGGGCGCGTGCGGCAAGTCGGCCCAGCTGCCGCTGCACACGTGGCTGCCGGACGCGATGGAAGGGCCCACGCCGGTCTCGGCGCTCATTCACGCGGCGACGATGGTCACCGCGGGGGTGTACATGGTGGCGCGCAGCCACGTGCTCTTCGAGCGCTCGCCGGCCGCGCTCGAGGTGGTCGCGTGGGTCGGCGTGGCCACGGCGCTCTTCGCCGCCACCATCGGTCTCGTCCAGACCGACATCAAGCGCGTGCTCGCCTATTCCACGGTGAGCCAGCTCGGGTACATGTTCGCCGCGGTCGGCCTCGGCGCGTACGCCGCCGGGATCTTCCATCTGGTGACGCACGCCTTCTTCAAGGCGCTCCTGTTCCTCGGCGCCGGCAGCGTCATCCACGGCCTCGGGGGCGAGCAGGATCTCCGGAAGATGGGGGGACTGTCCTCGCGGATGGTGCGGACGACGATCACGACCACGATCGGCGCGCTCGGCCTCGCGGGCCTGCCCGGGCTGGCCGGGTTCTTCTCGAAGGACGAGATCCTCGCCGCCGCGTTCGCGAGCGGGCATCGATGGATGTGGGCGTTCCTCCTGGTGGGCGCATTCCTGACGGCGTTCTACACCGCACGGATGCTCTTCCTCGCCTTCTACAGCGGGCCCCGGATGACCAAGGAGGCCGCCCATCACGTCCACGAGTCGCCGGGGGTCATGACGCTGCCGCTGATCGTCCTGGCGCTGCTCACCGTGGTGACGGGCGTGGCCGTCGGCATCCCGTCGGAGCACGGGACACGATTCGCGCGCTTCCTGGCGCCGGTGTTCCCCCTGCACGAGGGCGGCCACGGGGGCGTCGCGGCGCTGCTGATCCTCATCCTGGCGGTGCTCGTGTTCGCCGCCGGCTTCGCGCTGGCCTGGTTCATGTACATGGCCGCCCCCGTCCGCCCCGCGGAGATCGGGCGGCCGAAGTCGGCGGTCCATGCGCTCCTGCTCAACGCGTACTACGTCGACGCGCTCTACGACCGGGTGATCGTGCGGCCGCTCCTGGCGCTGTCCGTGTTCCTGGCGCGCGTGTTCGACCTCCGCGTGATCGACGGGCTCGTCAACGCGCTCGGCCGCACGGTGGTGGCGTGGGCGGCGGGGATGCGCCGGCTCCAGACCGGCTACACGGTGAACTATGCCCTCACGATGCTGGCCGGTGCGGTCGCCATCGTCGCGTTCCTCCTGAGCCGATGACCCGCGCGACGCCCCGGCCCGCGCGCGTGCCATGATTCCGCTCCTGACGCTGGTCACGTTTCTCCCGGGCGCCGCCGGGCTCGCCCTCCTGTTCGTCCCGCGGCGGTCGGTCGGCGTCCTGCGCCTGGTCTCGCTCGTGGTCACGGTCCTGACGTTCGCGTGCTCGCTGCCGCTCTACTTCGGATTCGACGGCGACGCGATCGGCTACCAGTTCGAGGAGAACCGGCGGTGGATGCCGACGCTCGGCGTCGCCTATCACGTCGGCATCGACGGCATCAGCCTGCTGCTCGTCCTGCTCACCACCTTCCTCATCCTCTTCTACGTCTTCTGGGAGGCGATGCTGATCCCGATGTACTTCATCATCGGGATCTGGGGCGGCCCCAACCGCGTCTACGCCGCGGTCAAGTTCATCCTGTACACGATGGTGGGCTCTCTCCTCATGCTGGTCGCCATCCTCGGCCTCTACTATCAGTACGGCGCGGCCACGGGCCGGTACACGTTCGACGTGCCGGTGCTGGCGCAGTACGTGATGGCGCCCGGCCTCGCGCAGAACCTCATGTTCCTCGCCTTCGCGCTGGCCTTCGCCATCAAGGTGCCGCTGTTTCCCTTCCACACCTGGCTGCCCGACGCCCACGTCGAGGCGCCCACGGCCGGGAGCGTGGTCC
>QHSM01000575.1 GCA_003221595.1 Candidatus Rokuibacteriota bacterium
TGAAGTCGGCCAGCGTGAAGATGGCGGAGAACAGGATGACGACGCCCAGCACGGGCTTGAGCAGCGGCACCGTGACGTGCCAGAAGCGGCCGATGGGCCCGGCTCCGTCCGATTCGGCCGCCTCGTACAGCTCGCGCGGGATGGCGACCAGGCCGGCGAGGATGGTGATGGCGAAGAACGGCAGGCCGCGCCAGGTGTTGACCAGGACCACCGTGAACATGGCCAGGTACGGGTCCGGCAGCCAGGGAATGTCGCGATTGACGACGTGCAGGCTCTTGAGGGTCCAGTTCACGACGCTGTAGAGCGGCTCGAACATCCACCACCACACCAGCGTGCTCAGCGCGGTGGGCACGATGAACGGCAACAGTATGGCGCCGCGGATCAGCCGCTTGAATCGTCCGATGCGGAACAGCAGGAGCGCCAGTGCCATGCCGAAGACGGTCTTGGCGCCCAGCGCCGCGGCCGTGAAGACGATGGAATTCTGCAGCGTCTGGAGAAAGATCGCGCTGCTGAGGAGCCGCTGGAAGTTCTCGAGGCCGACGAAGGCGCCGGTTTCGCCGATGCGCGCGTCGCTGAGGCTCAGCCAGACGGACAGGACGAACGGGTAAGCGACCAGGAAGAGCAGCAGGAAGAACGCCGGGGCGATGAAGGCGTAGGCGACCGGAGTATCGCGCACCAGCGCATCGGCCAGCGACCGCGCCGGCCCTTCAGCGCGCGCGACGACCTTTGCTACATCCCCGTTCAGCGTCTTGAGCTGCACGCGCCGCTCCCATCGAGGACCCGATCACCCCGATGTCGAAGCGGGGCGCCCGCTGCGCCTCCCCGGACCTCGGCATCCGCCGGCGCTTCACCCTAGTGCGCGCGGACCCGGGTGTCAACCGCGCTCTGGCGGAGTGTTGCGTCTCGACGACTTCAGCCTGTCTTGACGACTACACCCCCCGACAGATAGACGCGCGCGACGCGCGGCCCGACCGTCGTGGCCACGTGGTGCAGCCCGAGCCCGTGGCGCTTCGCCACCTCGGCCGCCGTGATCTCCGCATCGCCCTGGCGGCCGATGATCACGACCCCGTCGCCGACGCGCGCGTCCGGCACCTCGGTCAGATCGATCCGCGTGTGCTCGAGCGAAGGGCCGGAGACGATGGGGGCGGCCCGCCCGCGCACGAGCACCCGGCCGGCGTGGAGCCAGCTGAGCCCGTCGGCCGAGCCGATGGGAATGACGCCGAGTCGCATGGGCGCCGTCACGGGAAACGGCGCCAGCTCCGCGAATCGCTCGCGCGGGGCCAGCTCCTTGAGCGCGATGACGCGCGTCGTGAGCGCGCGGAGCGTGGGCCGGAGCGGGACCGGCGAGGTCTCGCCGGGGAACGTGATGCCGTAGAGCATCCGTCCCGGATCGACGGCGTTGAGATAGGTCTGGGGAAATCTGAGGACGAAGGGCGAGGCGGCGAGCAGGCGCGTCGGAACCCGCACCCCGCGCGCCGCGAGCTCGTCGACCACCGCGGTGAAGCGTCCGAGCTGCCACTCGGCGTAGGCCGGATCGCCGCCGACGGGCGCGTGCGGGTGGGCGCAGAGCCCGGCCAGGCGCAGATGGGGCAGCTCGAGCATGGCCGTGATGACCTTCACCGCCTGCTCCGCCGGCACGCCGAGCCGCTCGAGCCCGACGTCGATCTTGACGAACACGTCGCACGGACCCGCGGCCGCCTCGGCGTAGGCCCGCGCGCCCTCGAGGTCCACGAGCGTCGGAACGAGTCCGTGGGCGAGGGCGATCGGGGCGGCCTCCGGCAGCGAGTTGGGGTAGACGAGGATGGGGCAGGTGATCCCGCGGCGCCGCAGGCGGATGCCTTCGGCGAGATCGGCCACCCCCAGCGCGTCGGCGCCGTTCGCGACGAAGACGGTTCCCATTTCGGCGGCGCCGTGGCCGTAGCCGTCGGCCTTGATCACGGCGAAGATCTTCCGCTCCGGTCCCACGAGCTGGCGCACGGCGCGCACGTTCGCGGCGGCGGCATCGAGGTCGATCTCGAGGGTGGTCGGCCTGGGCGGGCGGGACGGCGGCGTGTCGGTCATGGATGGCTCCTCGGGGGAAGGATACCCGGATGGGCCGGCCCGGCATAGCGGGAGCGACCGGTTCGTGCTAACGTCCGGCGCCATGGCTACCGAAATCACTCCGGCAGTGCGATCCGAGCTGGCTCCGACCGGCAAGCTCCGGATCGGTCTCAACCACGGTAACTTCCTGCTCGTCACGCCCGGCTCGTCGGCGACCGAGCCGCGCGGCGTCGCATCCGACCTCGGACGAGAGCTCGCCCGGCGGGTCGGCGTGCCGGTGGAGTTCATCAAGTTCGAGAGCGCCGGTAAGCTGGGCGACTCGGTCCGCACCGGCGCCTGGGACGTCGCGTTCCTCGGCGCCGAGCCGCAGCGCGCCGCCGAG
>QHSM01000576.1 GCA_003221595.1 Candidatus Rokuibacteriota bacterium
CGTCTCTTCCTTGGTGAGCTCGCGCAGCTTCAGGGCTGCGGCGTCGCTCAGGGAGAGGACGGTCGGCTGCTGTTCGATCATCGAGTCGAGCTCCTTGGCGGCGCGCCGGGATCGCGATGGCGCGCTGAACTGCCGCAATCGTACGCAGCGCAACCGATTCCGACAACCACCCGTGCCCAAATTCGTGTTGCGGGCACGAGTCGATTGCCGCGGCGAGCAAACGCAGGGTTGCGTCGACGCACCGTGTTGGCTGACGGCTCGGGCCGCCTCCGCTATCGTTGTCGATGCCGCCATTCCCATCAGCCTGGAGGCCAGTGGCCACGTCCCGGTCGACCCGCGCACGCCGCTTCGCGCTCCCCGATCACGGGAACGACGAGCGCACGCACGAGGCGATCGAGGCCTTCCTCGAAGGTCCCGAGGTTCGGCGACATCGACCTTCCGTGCGCCGCCCGCGGCGGAAGGGCTACCCGAACACCGGCAGTGACGATGGCGCCAAGGGCAAACAGCCCGCCGAAGGGGAAGAGGCCGGGGCCGCGCAGCCCGGCGTCGAGGCGAATGCGGGCGTCGAGGCGAAGCGCGGTATGGACGCCAAGGCGGGCGCCGAGCCGAAGCCAAGCGCCGACCCGAAGCCAGGCGCCCACGCAAAGGCGGACGCCCAGTCAAAGACAGGCACGGTGCCAGCGGCTGCGGCAGCCGCGAAGAACGGCGCCGGCTCGACTGGCTCGAGCGCGGTGGTCCCCGCAACCGAGACCAAGCCGGCGACCGTTCTGGCTCGCTCGGTGACGGACATTCGAACAATCCCCGGCCGGCTCGAGTTCTCCCTCGCCCTGGAGCGCGAGAGCGCGCGAGCGGCTCGCTACGGCCGCCCTGCCTCGGTGGCGATCGTCGAGCTCGTGCCCGAGCGACCGAACCACGCGGTCGATATCTGGCTGCGCTCCCTTGCCGGGCCGGTCGCCCGTACGCTGCGCTCGGGCTCCCGCACCACGGACCTCGTCGCCCGCGTGGCCAACGCTCGCTTCCAGGTGCTGCTGCCGGAGACGCCCGAGACCGGCGCCGGCCAGTTCGCGGAGCGCGTTTCGTCAGCCTGCCAGAGCTCCATAAACGAGTCAGGCGCGCCCGTGACCGTCCGGGTCACGATCGCGGTCGCGAGCCCCGACCACTCCCTCCAGGAGGCGCTGATCAATGCCCTCCAGTCGATCGAGGCCGCCTGACCCGAGGCACGCGGGGGAGGACGAATCGCCATGGCCCTGACCGACGCCAGCTATGCGGCCGGCATCACGCAGCTCGAGGAGCGCGCGCGGACCCTTGAGCCGGCCCAGATCGAGGACCTGATCGACGCGGCAGGATCCGCGCCGACGTCCGGGAAGTGGCCGGCAAGCGATCTGCCGTTCTGGTTCCAAGGCACCGCGGCCGTGCCCTTGACGGCGGACCAGGAGCTAGCCCTCACCGCACTGTGGACCCGGCTCATCGCCGGGGCGGCGTTTGCCGTGAGCGGCGAGGACGTCGAGGCATGGATGGCCCGGCCAGGTCTCGCCGCAAGCCTCGATCGGCTGGTCCAGCGGCGGCCGGATGCGAGGATCGAAGGGCGCGCCACCGCGGTGCTGGAGCGGCGATTCGGCGGGCCGGTCTGGAAGGGATTCACAGCGCTGTGGAACGCTGCCTGTGCGGCGCTGCTCGAGGAGCATCTCGAGGCGTCGCTGTTCGCCGACCTGCAGGCGGCATGGCGGGCCGTGTTCCACCGCCCGCTCCAGCTCAGCAGCGTGGTCGACGCCGACCCGTTCGCTGCCTGGCGGTGATACGCGCCCGAACGTCGGACCTCGGAGCGTCAGCCCTCGATGCGCTCCACCACGGTGGCGATCCCCTGACCGACGCCGATGCACATCGTGGCCAGGCCGTAGCGGCCGCCGCGGCGGCGCAGCTCGTGGACCAGCATCGTCACGAGGCGGGCGCCTGACGCGCCGAGCGGGTGGCCCAGGGCGATCGCGCCCCCGTTCACGTTGACCTTCTCGGGATCGAGCCCGAGCTCGTCGATGCACACGACGCTCTGGGAGGCGAAGGCCTCATTGAGCTCGACGAGGTCGAGATCCCCGACGCCGATTCCGGCGCGGGCCAGCGCTTTGCGCGTCGCCGGCACGGGACCGACGCCCATGATCGCCGGGTCCACCCCGGCGACGGCGGAGGACACGACGCGGGCGAACGGCTTCAGCCCGAGCTCCCGCGCACGTCCCGCCTCGACGACCAGCGTCGCGGCAGCCCCGTCGTTGATGCCCGAGGAGTTCCCGGCCGTCACCGAGCCGCCCTTGCGGAACGCCGCGCGCAACCTGGCCAGTGCCTCCAACGAGGTGTCGGCCCGCGGATGCTCGTCGCGGGTCACCACGACGGGATCGCCCTTCTTCTGGGGGACCGGCACGGGCACGACCTGATCGTCGAAGAGGCCGCCCTCGATCGCGGCGATCGCGCGCTGGTGTGAGCGCAGCGCGAACGCGTCCTGCCGCTCGCGTGAGACGTCGCGCTGCATGCCGTAGCGCTCCACGACGTTCTCCGCGGTCTCGCCCATTGAGTACGGGTGATGCTTCGCTGCGAGCGCGGGGTTGGTGAATCGCCAGCCGAGCGTCGTGTCCTGGAGCTCGTGTGTGCCGCGCTCCCAGGCGCCCTCGGCCTTGGCCATGACGAACGGGGCTCGAGTCATCGACTCGACCCCACCGGCAATGAACACGTCGCCGTCACCGACCGCGATCGCGTTCGCGGCGGCGTTGATCGCCTGCAGGCCGGAGCCGCACAGCCGGTTCACGGTCTGGCCGGCGACCTCGACCGTCAGCCCGGCGAGCAGCACCGCCATGCGCGCGACGTTCCGGTTGTCCTCGCCGGCCTGGTTCGCGCAGCCGAGGATCACGTCCTCGATGAGCGCCGCATCGATGCCCGAGCGATCGACGACCGCCCGGATGGTCAGCGCCGCGAGGTCATCCGGTCGGACCGACGCAAGCGCGCCGCCGTACCGCCCGACCGGCGTCCGGACCGCCTCGACGATCCACGCCTCACGGACGGCTCGGCGTGGATCACGCGCCATGGCTCACGGGAGCTTCGAGAAGGCCTCGTTCAGGAGAGCATCCGTGGTGCCGGCGCCGCCGACGGTCCAGATCACGTCGTTGTGGAGATACAGGTAGATGGCCTCC
>QHSM01000577.1 GCA_003221595.1 Candidatus Rokuibacteriota bacterium
GCCGATCAGCTCGGCGTTCGGACGCTGGTATTCCAGCGAGAGTCCGAGATTGCCGCTCAGGAGGTTCTGCATCCATTTGAGGTATTGCACCCACACCGGCCGGTCGAGTCCGTATTCCTGTCGAAGGGCCTCGATCTGCTCGGCGCTGATCGAGCTGCCCGACGACGCGAGGGTGGCCACGTACGTGGTGAGGAAGTCGCCCGGGGGCGCTTGCACGATCGCGAAGACGGCTACCGAGAAGAGGAAGAGGAGAACGGGGAGCAGGAGGAGACGCTTCAGGACGAATCGAGTCAACTCATAGCTCCCTCTCTCGGAGAATCCCCCCTCGACACACGAGCCTCGACGACGACCTATCTTCGCACGTGCTTCTCAGTGAGGAGAAACAGCGGCGGGTCGTTTCGCGCCGTTGAGAAGCTGGAGGCTTGGCTGTCGGTGCTGAGCCACGTCTTTTCCGGAGGTTGCGAGCGTAACAGACTTGGCATTCCGCTTGCCCCTACCAACCCGAGCCGACCCGTCTACCAGACGCCCGCCCTGCGCAGCTCGGCGCCGCCCACACCAACGAGACCTTCTGCGTGTGGTTCGGTGACTCGCTGATCCAGGCGAAGGCGCTCGAACGTCCAACGTCCGTCGACGCAAGGCGAACAAAAGGAGATGTCATTGATCAGAAAGCGGATCGTCCAGCTCGTTGGTCTCGCGGTCATTCTTGGCGCCGCGTCACTCTCATCGTCGACCGTTCCATTGCCCCAACTCGGCGATCCGCTCCCTAACTTGTCGGCCAGCGAGCTCACGCGATTCACGGCCGGCCTGGCGGTCTTCAGCCGCGACTTTACGCCTGAGGACGGTCTCGGGCCGCACTTCAACAACACGTCCTGTGCACAGTGCCATGAGGCGCCGGTCGTCGGCGGGACCGGGGAGAACGAAGGCGACGTCGATATCGAGCGCCACGCAACCGCGGGGGATCAACCCTCGTGCAATGAGCTAGCGGCGTCCGGTGGTCCCGTCTTCCGTCAGCAGACGACCGGCCCGGCCTTGTTGCCCATCCCGGCAGACTTTACCGTCAACGTTGGCATTCGCAGCACGCCGGCACTCTTCGGCTTCGGCTTGGTCGAAGCGATTCCCGAGGCGAGCATCCTGAGCAACGTCGGCCGGCGCGGCGGGCGCGCGGCGGTCCTCGCGGACGGTCGGATCGGGCGGTTCGGCCGAAAGGCCACGGACGCGGACCTCGTCACCTTCGTGACCGGCGCCTTCGACAAAGAGCAGGGCGTCATCGTACCGGACGAGCTCAGCTCGGCTGATCGCGATCTGACCGTGGACTTCATCCGCTTCCTCGCTCCCCCGCCACCCCCCGAGTATCATCCGATCGGCCAAGCCGTCTTCCTGTCAATCGGGTGTGCTGAGTGTCATACGCCGAAGTTCGTGACCCGGAGCACGCTCTCGCCGGCGTTGAATGGAAGGGCCGTTTATCTCTTCTCGGACTTGCTCTTGCACGATCTCGGTCCTGGGCTGGCCGATCTGTGCAAGGGCGTGGCGGGCCGCGCGGAATTCAGGACGGAGCCCTTGATGGGCCTTCGGACGAGGAGTCGATTCCTGCACGACGGCCGAGCGCTCACGATCGAGAGCGCCATCGCACAGCACGGAGGGCAGGCCGAGGACGTCACGGCGGCGTTCTTTGCGCTCTCGAATCTCCAGCGTGCAGCGCTGATGCGGTTCTTGAAGGGGTTGTAAGAGGGACCAGCAGGACCTGCTCAACTTCCTGCGCTCGCTCTAGCGCTCGACCGCCGGCCGGGGCGCGGATCTCGCGTCCCGGCCCAGCCGTCCCGGGACGGCACGATTCCCGGATTCCCGGGCCGCCGACCTACGATCAAAAGATGGCCATGCCACATTGTTGTGCAGCCCGGATTGTCTACTCCGCAACGATCGCGCTCATCCTCGCCGCAGCCGTGGCGGCCTGGCCGGGAGCGTGCGCCGAGGCGCAGATTTCCCTCGGGTTCGAGTCGGTCGCCGCCGGGCTCAGCTCTCCGCTCGGCGTCGTCAACGCCGGCGACGGGTCGCGGCGTCTGTTCATCCTGGAGCAGACCGGCCGCATCCGCGTCCTGGACGGCACGCAGCTACGGCCCACGCCCTTTCTCGACGTGAGCGCCCTCATCTCGTGCTGCGGCGAGCGCGGCCTCCTCGGCCTGGCCTTCCATCCCGACTCCGCGACCAACGGGATCTTCTTCGTCCACTACACGAACACCAGCGGCGACACGACGATCGCGCGCTACCGGGTGTCCGCCGATCCCAACGTCGCGGACGCGACCTCGGCGCAGATCGTGCTGTCGGTGGCCCAGCCCTTCGCCAACCACAACGGCGGCCAGCTCGCGTTCGGGCCGGACGGATTCCTGTACATCGGCCTGGGCGACGGCGGCGACGCGGGCGATCCCGGCAACCGCGCGCAGAATCTCGGCACGCTCCTCGGGAAGATCCTCCGGATCGACGTGGACGGCGCCGCTCCCTATGCGATCCCGGCGTCCAATCCCTTCCGCACCACGGCGGGCGCCTTGCCCGAGATCTGGGCCTATGGACTGCGCAACCCCTGGCGATTCAGCTTCGACCGGCAGACCGGCGACCTCTTCATCGCCGACGTCGGCCAGGGCGCCCGCGAGGAGGTGAACTTCCAGACGGCCGCGAGCGCGGGCGGCCAGAACTATGGCTGGCGGCGCATGGAGGGGACGGCCTGCTTCAATCCCTCGACCGCGTGCAACGACGGCACCCTGACGCTGCCGATCCTCGAGTACGACCACTCGCTGGGCTGCTCGATCACCGGCGGCTATCGCTACCGCGGCGGCCGGTTCCCGCAGTTCGTGGGACGCTACTTCTACGGCGACTTCTGCTCCGGTCGGATCTGGACCGGCGTGCAGAGCGGCTCGACGTGGTCGGGCACGCAGCTCATCGACACCGCGCTGTCGATCACCTCATTCGGCGAGGACGAAGAGGGCGAGCTGTACGTCGTCCACTACGGCTCCGGCAGCAACGGTACCGTCCAGCGGGTCGTGGACACCAACCAGGCGTTCCTCCTGACCGTGAGCCGGGCCGGCGCCGGGACCGGGACGGTGTCGGGTCCCGCCGGCATCAATTGCGGGAGCGCGTGCTCCGCGACCTTCGGCGCGGGCGCGGTCGTGACGCTGAGGGC
>QHSM01000578.1 GCA_003221595.1 Candidatus Rokuibacteriota bacterium
CGGCGCGGCGTCCGTCGCTATCTCGTTCCATCTCCCGCCGCCTTCGTCTACCTTGGCACCCTCACCACGTGGTGGACGCCGGGGCTGGACAAGGACGCCAACGGACGTGGGAGCCGGCACAACGACGTCATGCTCGATCACTTTCGCTCGAGCTGGGGCGTGACCGACTAGCGGCGGCCATCGCCTGGCGCGCTCGACCTGATCACGAAAGCCCCGGCGGCTCGCCCGCGCGTTCGTACACGGACTCGAACTTGCGAGCCGCGGTATCCCAGGTGAAGTCGTGACGAACCCGCCGGCGCCCGCGCGCCGCCATCTCGGCGGCCCGCTCCGGCTGAGCGTAGAGCTGCGCGATCGCGGCGCGCAGGGCCCCGACGTCGCCGGCCGGGCACAGCACGCCGTGGTGTCCGTGCTCGACGAGCTCGCCCGTGCCGCCCACGCGCGTCGCAATGAGGGGTGTGCCCACCGCCATGGCCGACAGCACGGCCAGACTGAAGTTCTCCTCGTGGGAGGGGAGGATGGCCGCCGACGACTCGGTCAGAAGCCGGCCGAGCCCGCGGTGATCGAGCCAGCCGTCGATCTCGACCTTGTCCGTCAGGCCGAGCCGGTCGCGCGTGCGAGCGATCGCGCCCCGGTACGATCCTCGCCCGACGAGCCGGATGCGCGGGGCCGCGTCGCCGAGCTCGCGCAGTGCCGAGAGGAGCGTCTCGATCCCCTTCGCGCGATCGAATCGGCCGAAGAACAGCGCGGGGCGAGTATCGCGACCCGGCATCGGCTGCCAGTCGAAGTCGAGGAACTCCGGCGGCACGCCGTTGTGCACGGGATGGATGCGGTCCGGTGACACTCGATACGCTCGCTGGATCAGCTCGCCGCCGTAGCGGCTCGGCGGCGCGCACACATCGGCGCCGCGGAGCGCGACGCCGAGCGCCGCGTACTTGCCGTACCCCGAGAGCAGTCCGATTGCGCGGATGAGCGAGCGCGGCGGGGCGAACAGCAGGCGCGGCAGGCTCGGATAGCGCGGCGTCACCACGAGCCCGAAGCGGCGGTGAGCCCGCTCGCGAGGGAGCCGCGCCGCCTCCTCGCCCTGCGCGTGTACGACGGCGGTCGGGCCCGTCGCCAGCTCGCGGCGGATCACGCCGGCCACGGTCCACGCGGTGAGCACCCGCAACGGGGCGCCGATGTGGCTCTTGTAGTCCGGCAGCGCGGCCCAGCGCAGTCGATAGGGGAGTGACGCCGGCGGATGGACGAGGTCCCACGGCGTCTTGGTGAAGACGACCGTGACGTCGTGACCGCGACCGGACAGCGCCGAGCCCAGGTAGTGCGTGGATCGCTGGCCGCCGCCGCTGTAGGCGGACCAGGGAGAATAGTTGCACGTGAGGAGAATCCGCATCGTCGGCCGCCGGCCGTGTCAAGGTCGGACGCCTCCTGACCGTCGGTAGTGTACGATGGTTCGGTGTCGACGCAGCGTCGCGCGCTGACCTCTCTGATCCTCGAGCAGCGATCGCTGTACGCGATCGGCAGCACGTTCGTCGCGATCGGTCTCGCCGCGGCGCTCTCCTATCCGCTCCTGATCAAGCGCCTCATCGACGACGGCGTGCTGGCCGGGAACATGGCGCGGGTGAACGAGCTCGCGCTGCTCCTGCTGGTGCTGCTGGCGGCCGAAGGCGTCGCCACCGTCATCCGCGACTACTACTTCAACCTCGCCGCCGAGCGGTTGACCGCACGGCTCCGGCAGCGCGTGTTCGATCACCTGCTCCGCCAGGAGATCGCGTTCTTCGACAGCCGGAACGTCGGCGAGCTCACGGCGCGTCTGTGGGACGACGTGACCGTGGTCGGCCGCGTCATCGGCGAGCCGTTCGGCGCGGCGGTGCGCTTCGCGCTGATCGGCGTGATCGGTACGGTCCTGCTCATCTACACCTCGCCGCTCCTCTCCGTGCTCCTGGTGCTGGCGGTGCCGCCGATCGCGCTCACGGCATGGTTCCTCGGCGGGCGCGTGAAGACGCGCTCCACGCAAACGCAGCAGGCGTACGCGGAGGCCGGCATCGTGGCCGAGGAGTCGCTCGGCGGAATTCGCACCGTGCGCGCGTTCGCTCAGGAGCCGGCCGCGCGGGCTCGCTATGGCCAGAGGCTCATGGCCGCCGTGGAGGCGGCCCGGCAGCGGATTCTCGCCAACTCCCTGCGGGCCGGCGTCGCGTTCGTGGCCGGCGAAGGGGCGGCGCTGGCCGGCCTGTGGGCCGGCGCCAATCTCATCCTCAAGGGCCGTCTCACCTCGGGCGAGGTGATCTCGTTCGTGCTGTACGGGTTCCTGGTGGCTCGAGGCCTCCGCCGGGCTTCCGACTTCTGGGGCGACGCCGTCCGTGGGCTCGGGGCGACCCAGTGGATCTTCGAGCTGCTCGGGCGCGAGCCTCACGTGCCGATCGAAGGGGGCGTGCGCCTCGCGCGCGTGGAAGGCGCCGTCGCGCTGGAGGGAGTCCGTTTCCATTATCCGGCGCGGCCCGACGTGGAGGCGCTGGCGAATATCGACCTCCGCGTCCGCCCCGGTGAAGTCGTGGCCCTCGTGGGGCGCTCCGGCGCCGGCAAATCGACCATCCTGAATCTGCTGCTGCGCTTCTACGATCCGGACGAGGGTCGGATCGCGATCGACGGCCACGATGTGCGCACGCTCGACGCGTCGTGGCTGCGCTCCCAGATCGGCGTCGTCCTTCAGGAGCCGGTCCTCTTCTCGGGCACGATCGCCGACAACATCCGCTACGGATTGACCGAGCGGAGCGACGCCGAGGTGGCCGCGGCCGCCGAGCTGGCGTGCGCCCGCGAGTTCATCGAGCGCTTCCCGGCGGGGTTCGCGACCACGATCGGGACGCGTGGCGTCCAGCTCTCGGGCGGCCAGCGCCAGCGCCTGGCGATCGCGCGCGCAGTCCTTCGCCGACCCCGGGTGCTCGTCCTCGACGAAGCGACGAACGCGCTCGACTCCGAGAGCGAGGCGTTCGTGCATCAGGCGCTGCGCGCGCTCGACTACGGCCCGACGACCTTCATCATCGCCCACCGGCTGTCGACGGTGATCAACCTCGACCGCGTCGTCGTCCTCGACCGGGGACGGATCGTCGACAGCGGCCCGCACGAGGAGCTGGTCAAGACCTCGCCGGTGTAGGTGGACGCTCGGATACGCGCTCGCGACCGCGGCGATAGTGGCGTGGCGCCTGACCCTGGATCGCCTCCCCATGTTCCTCGTCGTGCACGGCCTCCTGGCCGCCCTCGCGCTCCTGATGCCGCGCGCGCGACGCTCCGGGCCGGTCGGCCGATTGGTCGGGGACTGGTATCCCTTGCTCATCGTGACCGGGCTCTACACCGAGGTCGGCCTGGTCAATCTGGCGGACGGACGCGCGTACGACCGGATCGTGCTGGGCTGGGAGC
>QHSM01000479.1 GCA_003221595.1 Candidatus Rokuibacteriota bacterium
GCTCGCCGAGCTCGGGCGCGTGCTTCGCCAGGAGGTGCTCGACCAGGAGCGGAATGTCGCGCCGGCGCTCGCGGAGCGAGGGCAGGCTGACGGTCACGACGTTCAGGCGGTAGTACAGGTCCTCGCGGAAGCGCCCGTCCTTCATCAGCGCCTCGAGATCGCGGTTGGTCGCCGCCAGCACCCGCACGTCGATGCGGATCGGATCCTGGCCGCCGAGGCGCTCGATCGTCCGCTCCTGCAGCGCGCGCAAGAGCTTCGTCTGCAGCTCGACCGGCATGTCCCCGATCTCGTCGAGGTAGAGCGTGCCGCCGTGGGCCAGCTCGAGCTTGCCGAGCCTTCGCTCCTTCGCGTCCGTGAACGCGCCCCGCTCGTGGCCGAACATCTCCGACTCGAGGAGCGTGGCGGGAATGGCCGCGGACGAGACGGCGACGAACGGCCCCCCGGCGCGACGGCTGTAATTATGGATCGCGCTGGCGACCAGCTCCTTGCCGGTGCCGGACTCGCCGCGGAGCAGCACGGTCACGTCGCTCCCCGCCACGCGGCCGATGGTCTTGTAGACGTCCTGCATGCGGGGATGTCGGCCGATGATGGCGCCGAACTCCCAGACCTCCTGGAGCCCGCTCTTGAGGCGCGTCACCTCCTGGGTCAGGCGCCGCGCCGCCATGGCGCGCTCGGCGAGCAGCAGCACCTCGTCGAGGTCGAAGGGCTTGGCGAGGTAGTCGTAGGCCCCGCGTTGCATGGCCTGGATCGCGGTGTCCATGGTGCCGTGGGCCGTCATCACGATGACGCACGCGTCGGCGCGGATCTCACGAAGTCGCGCGAGCGCCGTGAGGCCATCGACGCCCGGCATCCGCACGTCCAGGAACACCAGGTCGAAGGGCTCCGCCTCGAAGGCCCGGAGCGCGCTGTCGCCGTCCTTGACGGCGACCACGTCGTAGCCGGCCTGCCGCAGGCCCTTCTCCAGCACCCAGCGGAGGCCGTCCTCGTCGTCGGCGATCAGGACGCGCGCCTTTATCGAGGCGATGGCGGGGTCACCGTGCAATCGGCAGGAAGCACGTCACGAGCGTCCCGCGTCCCTCGGCGCTCTCCACCTGGATCGCGCCGCGGTGCTCCTCGAGGATCCGGTGGCAGATCGCCAGCCCGAGCCCGAGGCCCTTGTCCTTGGTCGTGAAGAATGGATCGAAGATACGCGCGCGCACGCCGGCGGGAATCCCGGCCCCCTCGTCGGCCACCTGCGCCTCGACCATGCTGCGCGGACCGGTCCCCAGGTCCATCTTGCCGAAGAGCGGGTTCAGGCTCACCCGCGTCGTCAGGGTCAGCCGCCCGCCGCTCCCCATCGCGTCCAGCGCGTTCCGGACGAGGTTGTGGAAGACCTGCAGGAGCCGGTCCTCGTCGCCGAGGATCGGGGGAAGACTCGGGTCGTAGCGCCGGATCAGCACCACCCCGCGCTCGCGCGCCCCTTCCTCGTTCAGCATCGTGACCCGCTCGAGCAGCTGGTGCAGATTGAGCGGCACCGGGCGGAGCTGAACCGGGCGCGCCAGATCGAGCAGCATCTCGATGATCCGGTTCACACGGTCGACCTCGGTCAGGAGCACGTCCGTGTACTCGCCGAGGCGCGAGTCGGCCCCGAGCTCGCGCTTGAGCAGCTGCACGGCACCGCGAATGGCGCCGAGCGGGTTGCGCACCTCGTGGGCGAGCCCGACCGCCATCCGCCCCGCCGCCGCCAGCGTCTCGCCCCGGCGCACCTCCGCCTCGAGCTGGCGAATCCGCGAGAGGTCGCGCAGCACGACGACGGCGGCTTCGACCGCGCCGTCGCGACCGCACAGGGGCGCGGTGACGATCGAGACGGGCACCCGGCGCCCCTCGCCCCGCTCCACGACGCTCTCGGCCTCGGAGCGGCTCTCGCCGGTGGCGAGCGTCTCCCCGAGCCGGCGCACGACGGAGGCGTCGGGCGAGAAGATCTCCTTGATGTAGCGCCCCTCGGCGCGCCGCGCCGAGCGCTCGGTGAGCACCTCGGCCGCGGAGTTCCAGAAGATCACGCGGAGGTCGCGATCGACCGCGATCACCGCGTCGGGGAGGCCGGCCAGGACCGCTTCGAAGTTCATTGTAGCGGGGGCCTCGAGGCCGGCTTTGACCGAGGGTGGCCTGAGATCGATGCGGCGTGGCTCCGACACGCCCGATCAACCCTCATGCCCGCTCCGCCGTTGCCGCTTTCTTCCATCCCCATCGTGCGTTCCGTCCGCGGCGTCCACTTCATCCGGCTAGTGCTAAATCGGGGATGGCGTTGAGGGTCAGGGGGGCGCGCGCGCCGGCCGCGAGACGGGCCGTCCCGGCCGCGGTGATCATTGCCGCGTTGTCGGTGCAGAGGGCGCGCGGCGGAATGTGCAGGCGCAATCCGTGCTCGAGCGCGGCCGCCTCGAGCGCCTGGCGCAGGTGGCCGTTGGCCGCCACGCCGCCGGTCAGGACGAGGCGCTTGACGCCGTGATGGAGGGCGGCCTTGACGGTCTTGCGCACGAGCATCTTCACGACCACCGCCTGGAACGACGCCGCCACGTCCGCGATTTCCGCGCGGCCGAGGGGCCCGCGCCGCTTGACGTAGAGCGAGACCGACGTCTTCAGGCCGCTGAACGAGAAGTCCGGCGCGCCGTCGCTCATCTGCGCCAGCGGAAACGTGACCGCCTTGGGATCGCCGTCCGACCACCCGCTCGATCACCGGTCCGCCCGGAAAGCCGAGCCCGAGGAGCTTCGCGACCTTGTCGAACGCCTCGCCGGCCGCGTCGTCGCGTGTCTGCCCGACCAGCCCGTACTCGAGCGGCGCCCGCGCGTGATAGAGCGCGGTGTGGCCGCCCGAGACCACGAGCGCCAGGAACGGATGCTCCGGCGGGTCATCGGTCAGGAACGTGGCGTAAATGTGACCTTCCAGGTGGTTCACCGGGACCAGCGGCAGCCGGTGCACGTAGGCGAGCGACTTGGCGACCGCGCAGCCCACGAGCAGCGAGCCCACGAGCCCGGGCCCCTGCGTGACGGCGATCCCGTCCAGGTCCGGGAGCCTCACGCCCGAATCGGCGAGGGCCTTCTCCACGACCGGCACGATCATTTCGAGGTGACGGCGCGAGGCGAGCTCGGGGACGACGCCGCCGTACGGCGCGTGGATCGCATCCTGTGACGCGACGACGTTCGAGAGGAGGCGGCGGCCGTCGGCGAGGACCGCCGCCGCCGTCTCGTCACACGAGCTCTCGATCCCGAGTACGATCATTCGCCGTCCCTTCGCGCGCGCCGCGGAGCCGCACAGATAGCAAAGGCGATGCAGCCGAGTCCCTGGGCCCCCGGCCTCGCATCGCCCTTGATGCGCGCGTCGCGACTACTGCGACTACTGCGGCCGGACCTGGGCCTGCGGGTTCTGCCCCGGACGCTGCTGCTCGATGATGCGCATGGTCTTGATGACGTCGAGCGCCCGCTGCACCTGGATGTCCTTCTTCAGCTCCTCCATCGGATCCAGGGTCGGCGGCCGCTCGCGCGCCGCCGTCGTCGTCTCCTTCGGCAGCTCCACGACGATGTCCGGTGTGATGCCCTTGCCGTGAATCGACCGGCCCTTGGGCGTGAAGTACTTCGCGGTCGTGAGGCGCAGCCCCGAGCCGTCCGACAGCGGAATGATCGTCTGCACCGAGCCCTTCCCGAAGGTCTGGGTGCCGACGACAATCGCGCGACCCCAGTCCTGCAGCGCGCCGGCGACGATCTCGGACGCGGAGGCGCTCCCCTGGTTGACGAGCACGACCATCGGCAGCGTCGGGTAGGACTTCTTCGCGTGCGCCGAGAAGCGCATGTTCTGGTTGCGGACGCGACCCTCGGTGTACACGACGAGCTTGCCGTCGTCGACGAACTCCTCGGTCACCTCCACCGCCGCCGTCAGGAGCCCGCCCGGGTTGTTGCGCAGGTCGAGGATCAGCGCCTTCATGCCCGTCTTCGCGGCCTTCTCGAGCGCGGCGGCCATGTCGCCCGGCGACTGCTCCTGGAACTGGCGCAGCTTGATGTAGGCCACGCCACCGCCGAGGTCGGCCGACCGGACCGACTGCACCCGGATCTGCTCGCGCGTGATGTCGAAGTCCTTCGGCTCGGTCCAGCCTTCGCGCACGATGGTGATCGTCACCTTGGTGCCCGGCTTGCCGCGCATCCGCTTGACGGCGTCCGGCAGCTGCATGTCCTTGGTCACCAGGCCGTCGATCTTCACGATGCGGTCGCCGGTCTGCAGCCCCGCGCGATACGCCGGCGTACCCTCGATGGGTGACACGACGGTCAGGACGTCGTCCCGCAGCGTGATCTCGATCCCGAGGCCGCCGAAGCTGCCGCTCGTCTCGACCTGCATCTCCTTGTAGCTGTCCGGGTCCAGGAACGAGCTATGCGGATCGAGGCCGCGCAGGGTTCCCTTGATCGCGCTGTAGATGAGGTCCTTCGGCGCGACCTCGTCGACGTACTGGGTCTGGACGATGGAGAGGACCTCGGTGAACAGCTTGAGCTGCTCGTAGGTGGCGCTGCCGTCCGCGCTCTTGCTGGCGACGGAACCGCCGAGGGACAGCGTGAGGACCACCAGGAGTGAGCCGATCACGAAGGCCTTCTTCATACGATTCCCCTTGTCCGCACCCCTAGCCGCCCTGCCGGAGCCACTGTTCCGGGTCGAGGGGTCGGCCTTGATAGCGCACCTCGAAGTAGAGCCGCGGCCCCGCGAGGGAGCCCGTATCGCCGACGGTTCCGATCCGCTGCCCCTGTCGCACGTCGTCGCCCTCTTTCGCCTCGATCTCGGCGATGTGGGCGTAGAGCGTATAGTACTCGTTCCCGTGGTCCACGATGATCAGGTTCCCGTACCCCTTGAACCATCCGGTGTACACGATGTGGCCCGCGTGCACCGCCGTGACGTCGCGACCCACCGCTGCCTCGATGTCGACGCCATTCCGGAAAGTCCGCGTCCCGAATCTCGGGTGTACCTGCGCCCCGAATCCCGTCACGATCCGCCCCTCGGTCGGCCAC
This sequence comes from Candidatus Rokuibacteriota bacterium, assembly GCA_003221595.1. Classification (GTDB taxonomy): domain Bacteria; phylum Methylomirabilota; class Methylomirabilia; order Rokubacteriales; family CSP1-6; genus AR31. The sequence goes on from QHSM01000479.1 coordinate 5,023, forward strand.
GGCAGCCGGCCGCGAAGGCTCCCGAACCCGGCCGTCGGCGGCTCGATCCCACTCTTGGGTGGCGGCGCCTTCGCCAGCTTCCGCTGCTTGGCCTGGAGCTCGCGAATGAACGCCTCGAGACGCTGAGCGGCGTCCGTCAGTTCCCCGACGACGCGCTCGTGGTAGGCTCGCTCGTCGCGCACCCTCGCGAGGAGCGTCCGACGCTTCGCGGCGTCGCGATCGACTTCCGCCTGCTCCCGCTTGGCCTCCTCGTGGAGGCTCGCCAGCTCCCGCTGCTGCGACTCCTCGCGGCTCTTGCGGTCCGCCAATCTCTCAGAAGTACCACGATACTCTTGAATCAATCGGGCGTCTAGCGCCGCGAGGCTCGCGAGGTGGCGTACCGCGGCCGCGCGCGTCACCGGATCGTCGCCGCTCAGGATTAGCGGAAGGGCCCCGCCCTGCGCGTGCACGCGGTACAGCACGCGCAACCGGCCCGCGAGCGCGGTTGTCTGGCCGGCGCGCTGGCGCTCGAGCTTCGAGATCTCGCTCCGGAATCCCTGGACCTCGGCCTGCGTCCGCTTGATGCGCCCGTCCAGCCGCGCGACCTCGCCTTGCTTGGCCGCCAGACGGCGGTCGATCTCTTCGAGCTCGGCCAGGAGCGACGTCTCGCGCGCGCGCGCCGCCGCGACGCGCTCCTTTTCCTCTTTGAGCTGCTTCTGCGTCTGCTGGAGCTTTCGCTGCTCGGCCTGCAGCGAATCGTCGCGCTTGGGCTGGGCGGCGGCCGGAACGGCCGTCAGCATGGCGAGCAGCATCGCGACCGCGCGGTGCTTCACGCCACCACCGAATGCGTGATGACGAGCGCGCCCAGCGCGAGAACCGCGCCGGCCAGCCCCTGCAGCATGCCCTGGAGCAGCACCGGCAGCCGGATCGTCAGCTCGGAGGCGCCCACGAGCCGCATGATCTCGGTCTCGTGCCGCCGCGCGTGCAGGATGAGGGTCGTCGCGGTCGTCACCGTCAGGATCGCGGCGACCGCGAGCACGGCGCCGACGCCGAGGCCGATCGTGGCCAGGAGCCGCTGCCAGTGGGCGAGGCGCTCGACCCAGTCGCCGCCGCCGGCGACCTCGTCCGTCTCGGGGAGCACGGCGAGCCGCGTCAGCAGGTCGCGCGCGCCGTCGGGCGTAGCGGCGGTCGCGGACGGCGTCACCTCGAGGGAGGCCGGCAACGGATTCGCCGGTAGCTGGTCGACCACGCCCGCGTCCTTGCCGAGCACCTGCTTCAACGAGCGCAGGGCGTCGGCCTTGCCGATGAACACCACGCCCGCGACCCCCGGCATCGCGCGGACGCGCTCGAGCAGCGCCGCAGCGTCGCAGGCCGACGGCTCACGCTTGAGATAGACGACGATGCGCACCTGGTCATGCCACTTCGCGACGGCGCGGCCGATATTCGAGGACACGAGCCAGAAGCCGCCGAGCGCGCCGAGCGACAGCGTGATCAGCACCACGGCGCTCACGGCGACGCGGCCGGCCCGCCGGAGATCGCGAAATGCCTCGCCGACCAGGAATCCAAGCACGCGCCCTCAGCCCTCGTCCTTCATGACGCGACCGCCCCCGAGCGTGAGGGTGCGCCGCCGGAGCGTCGCGGCCAGCCGCGCCTGGTGGGTGGCCAGCACGATCGTGGTCCCGCCCGCGCCGATGTCCTTGAGCACGGCGACGATCTCGGCCGCCATTGCTTCGTCGAGGTTGCCGGTGGGCTCGTCGGCGAGGAGGAGCGGCGGGCGCCGCACGATGGCGCGGGCCAGCGCCGCGCGCTGCGCCTCGCCCTGTGAGAGCTGCGCCGGGTACGCCTGGGCGCGCGCCGACAGCCCGACGGCGCGAAGCGCGTCGAAGGCGCGCGCCGTGATCTCGCGCCGGGGCGTGCCGAGGACGCGCAGGACGAACGCCACGTTCTCGTAGACGGTCCGGACGGGCAGGAGCTTGGAGTCCTGGAACACGACCCCGATCGAGCGCCGGAGCGCGGCCACCTGGGAGCGGCCCAGCCCGACGAGGTTCGCGCCGAGGACCTCGACGTCCCCCTCGGACGGGAGATCGTCGCGATAGAGGAGCCGGAGCAGTGTCGTCTTGCCGGCGCCGCTGGGTCCGGTCAGGACGACGAACTCGCCCTTGTTGATCCGGAACGAAACCTCGCGCAGCGCGGGGACCTTCACGGGCCCGACCGAGTACACCTTCGAAACGCGGTGAAGCTCAATCATGGCGGGCGCTTCAGATTATAGCCACGGGTTTAGGTTTTCGAGAGCTTGTCCTCCAGGAGGCGGTTCACGAGCGCCGGGTTCGCCTTGCCGCCGGTGGCCTTCATGACCTGCCCGACCAGGGCCCCTTTGGCCTCCTTTTTCCCGCGTTTGAAGTCGTCGATGGCCTTCGGGTTGGCGGCCATCACCGAGACGATGATCTGGCTCAGCGCCGCCTCGTCGGCGACCTGCGTGAGGCCTTCGCGGCCCACGATCGCCGCCGCGTCGTCGCCCGACGCGAGCATCTTCTGGAACACGTCCTTGGCGATCTTGCCGCTGATCGTCCCGTCCTCGATCAGCCGGAGCAGACCGGCCAGCCGCGCAGGCGTGATCGGCGAGCGCTGGATCGCGAGCTCATCGTCACCGGGCAGGGCGGCCAACAGCTCCGACATGATCCAGTTGGAGACGGTCTTCGGGCGGTCGCCCCGATTCCCCGGGGACGGTCCCCACGCCTGCACCGAGGCCTCGTAGTAGTCCGCGAGCGCTCGCGACTGCGTGAGCACCTCGGCGTCGTAGGCGGGCACGCCGTACTGCGTGACGAAGCGCTGGCGCCGCGCCCGCGGCAGCTCCGGAAGCGCCGCCCGGATCTCGTCCACCCACGCGCGGTCGAGCCGGAGCGGCACCAGGTCGGGCTCCGGGAAATAGCGGTAGTCGTGCGCGAACTCCTTCGAGCGCATCGATCGAGTGTAGCCGCGGTCGGCCTCCCAGAGCCGCGTTTCCTGCACGATGCGCTCGCCCACGTCGAGCGCCTGCGCCTGGCGTCGCGCCTCGAACTCGAGGGCGCGCTGGACGTTCCGGAACGAGTTCAGGTTTTTGATCTCGACCTTGGTGCCGAGCTCGGTCTGGCCTCGGGGCCGCAGCGAGATGTTCGCGTCGCACCGGAGCGATCCTTCCTCCATGTTGCCGTCACACACCTCGAGGAAGATCAACACGGCGCGGAAGGCTCTCAGGTAGGCAGCGGCCTCTTCGGGAGAGCAGAGCTCCGGGCGCGACACGGTTTCCATGAGCGCCACGCCGGACCGGTTGAAGTCCACCAGGCTCGCCTGGGCCGTCTCGAGCGTCCCTTCGTGGAGGAGCTTGCCGACGTCCTCCTCGAGGTGGAGCCGCTGGATCCCGATCTTCCGCGAGCCGCCGTCCACCTCGATCTCGAGGAAGCCGTCCTCGGCGAGCGGCTCCTCGTACTGGCTGATCTGGTAGTTCTTCGGCATGTCCGGGTAGTAGTAGTGCTTCCGCGCGAACCGGCACGCCGGGTTCACCCGGCAGCTGAACGCGAGCGCGGTCCGGATACCGAACTCGACCGCCCGCCGGTTGACCACCGGCAGCACGCCGGGCATTCCCTGGCACACGGGGCAGGTCTGGGAATTGGGCGGCGCGCCGAACGTCGTCGTGCAGCCGCAGAACATCTTCGACTTCGTCCGCAGCTGAGCGTGGACCTCGAGCCCGATGACGACTTCGTAGCGGTCCGGCGTCGTCATGCCAATTCCGGCCGGCGCGCTCGCCACGGGGTCGCCTTCTCGTAGGCATAGGCCGCCCGCAGCACCCGCGCCTCGTCGAGCGGGCGGCCGAGTATCTGCAGGCCGATCGGCAGGCCCGCCCCGCTGAAGCCGCAGGGCACGGAGACACCGGGAATACCGGACAGGTTGCCGGGGATCGTGAAGACGTCGTTGAGGTACATCGACAGCGGATCTTCCTTCTCGCCGTGCTTGAACGCCACGTTGGGCGTCGTGGGCGCCACGATGAGGTCGACGCGCGCGAACGCGGCGCCGAACTCGCGGCGCACCAGCGTCCGCACGCTCTGCGCCTTGCCGTAGTAGGCGTCGTAGTAGCCGGCCGACAGGGCGTAGGTGCCGAGCATGATGCGGCGCCTGACCTCGGCGCCGAAGCCCGCGGCGCGGGTCCGGCTCTCCATCTCGACGAGATCCCGGCCCGGCACGCGCAGCCCGTACTTCACCCCGTCGTAGCGCGCCAGGTTCGAGGACGCTTCGGCGGGCAGGATGATGTAGTAGGCGGCCAGCGAGTGCCGGGTCGTGGGCAGCGACACGCGCTCGATCCGGGCGCCGAGGCCGCGCAGCACGTCGATCGCCTGGCGGACCGCTCGCTCGACCTCCGGGTCCATCCCGTCGATGAAGTACTCGTCCGGCAGCCCGAGCGTGAGGCCGTCGACGCCCCTGGGAAGCTCGGCCATGTAGTCGGGCACCGGCGCCGCGATGGACGTCGAGTCGCGCCGGTCGTGGCCGGCAATGGCGCCCAGCAGGAGCGCGGTGTCCTCGACGTCCTGGGCGAAGGGGCCGATCTGGTCCAGCGAGGAGGCCAGGGCGACCAGACCGTAGCGCGATACGCGGCCGTAGGTGGGCTTCATGCCCACCACACCGCAGAAGGCGGCCGGCTGGCGGATGGAGCCACCCGTGTCGCTGCCGAACGCGCCGGCCGCGAGTCCGCCCGCGACCGCCGCGGCGGATCCCCCGGATGATCCCCCGGGCACGCGACTGAGGTCCCACGGGTTCCGCGTCGGATGGAAGGCCGAGTGCTCGGTGGACGAGCCCATCGCGAACTCGTCGAGGTTGGTCTTGCCGAGGACGACGGCGCCCGCCGCCCGCAGCCGCTCGACGACCGTGGCGTCGTACGGCGGCACGAACGCCTCCAGCATCTTCGACCCGCACGTCGTCCGCACGCCGCGCGTGCACAGGACGTCCTTGAGCGCCAGGGGCGCGCCGTCCAGCGGGCCGAGCGGCGCGCCGGCGCGCCACCGGCGCTCGGATTCCTGCGCGGCGGCCAGCGCGTGCTCCCGGACGACGGTGAGGTACGCCCCGACCCGCTCGTCGAGCGCGGCGATTCGCGCGAGATAGGATTCCGCGACGGCGGTGGGCGTCAGGTCGCCCCGCCGGTAGGCGTCGGTCAGCTCGTGGATGGGCCGGTGCATCACTCCTCGATGATCCGCGGCACGCGGAAGAACTCGCCGCTGCGATCCGGCGCGTTGCCGAGCATCGCGTCCTGGGGGAAGCACGGCTCGACCTCGTCCTCGCGCATGACGTTGACCACGTCCACCGCGTGGGACGTCGGCTCGACGCCGGTCGTGTCGACCAGGCGCAGCGTGTCCAGGTGGGCGAGGATCGAGTTCAGCTGCTCGCGCATGCGCTCGAGCTCGGCCTCGGTCAGGGCCAGCCGCGTGAGGCGCGCCGCGTGCTCGACGTCCTTGCGATCGATCATCGGCTCACAGCTCCTCGAGATGAGCGTACTGCACCGAGAGGCGCTTGCGCCCGACGCTGGCGAAGCCGACCGTCACGACGTAGTCGCCGCCGTCGCGCTCGATGCCGACGACGAGCCCCTCGCCGAAGCGCGCATGGCGCACGCGCGCCCCCACGCGGAACGGCAGCTCCTCGGTGACGGTGTCGGCGGCCGCCGCGTAGGCGGCGGCGTCGGCCGCCCAGCCGGAGGGCGCCTCGCGCCGGACGTTCAGCGACGCCAGCTGATCTTCGCCCATCTCACGCAGGAAGCGCGAGGGCTCGCCGACGCCGTAGCCGTGGATCCGGCGGTGCAGCGCGTACGAGAGGTAGAGTCGCTCCCGGGCGCGCGTCAGCCCCACGTAGCACAGGCGGCGCTCCTCCTCGATCTCCTCCTCGTCGTTCATCGATCGGGCGTGCGGGAACACCCCTTCCTCGAGACCCGTGAGAAAGACGGCCGGAAACTCGAGGCCCTTGGCCGAGTGGAGGGTCATCAGCGTCACGCGCGCGCCGTCCGCCCGGAACTCGTCGATATCGGCCACCAGGGCGACGCCGTCCAGGAATCCCTCGAGCGTCGGGCTCGGATCGGCGCGCATGTAGTCCTCCGCCGCGTGGATCAGCTCTTCCAGGTTCTCCAGGCGCGCCTCGGCCTCCGGCGAGCGCTCCTCGCGAAGCGCCGCGCGATAGCCCGAGACGTCGAGCATCTGGTCGATGAAGGCCGGCGGCGTCATCTCCGCGCGGCGGGCGGCCAGCCCGCGGATCAGCGCCGCAAAATCCTCGAGCGCCCGGCGCGGCTTTCCGGAGAGCGCGGCGGGCGGATCGCCGGCGACGGCCAGCAACGCCCGGCCCGCGCGCGCGTCGTCCATGCGCGCGAGCGTGGCGGGGCCGATGCCGCGGACCGGAGTCTGGATGGCGCGACGGAAGGCGATGTCGTCCGACGGGTTGACGGCGAGGCGCACGTACGCGAGCGCGTCCTTGATCTCCTTGCGCTCGTAGAAGCGCACGCCCCCGACGATACCGTACGGCACGCGCGCGCGCCGCAGCGCGTCCTCGAGCACGCGAGACTGCGCATTGGTCCGGTAGAAGACGGCGATGCCCTCCCACGGCACGCCGTCGCCCCGGAGGCTCAGGATCGTCTGGGCGACGAAGTTCGCCTCCTCGTGCTCGTCCCAGGCCCGGTAGAGCTTGGGCCGGTCGCCCTCGGCGTTCTCGGTCCAGAGGGTCTTTTCCTTGCGCCGCTGGTTGTGATCGATCACGGTCGCGGCGAGCGCCAGGATGCGCCGGGTCGAGCGATAGTTCTGCTCGAGCTTCACGACGCGGGTGCCGGGATAGTCCTGCTCGAAATCGAGAATGTTCCGGATGTCGGCGCCCCGCCACTTGTAAACACTCTGGTCGGGATCTCCCACGACGCAGATGTTCCGGTGCTCGCCGGTCAGCTGGCGGATGATCCGGTACTGCGCGCGGTTGGTGTCCTGGTATTCGTCCACCAGAACGTAGCGCCAGAGGCCGCGATACCAGGCGAGGGCCTCGGGGACCTCTTCGTAGAGCTTCACGGTCTTCAGGAGCAGATCGTCAAAGTCGACGGCGCCGACGGCGCGCAGCCGCTCCTCGTAGCGGCCGAAGACCAGCACCAGCTTCTCCTCCCACGGGCCCCGCGAGCGCTGCCGGGCTTCCTCGACGCCGAGCATGTGGTTCTTCCAGTAGCTGATGCGCTGGGTGACGGCGCCCGGCGTCGTGGTGCGCTCGGCCAGCTCGAGCTCCTTCATGCACTCCTTGACGAGGCTCTCGCGGTCGTCCTCGTCGTAGATGACGAAGTGCGGCGGAAGCCCGATGTGACGCCCGTGCTGGCGCAGAATCCGGACACACGCCGAGTGGAACGTGGCGATCATCGGCGCTTTGATCCCCACCGGCAACAGGAGCGCTTCGACCCGGCGGGCCATCTCGCCCGCCGCCTTGTTGGTGAACGTGACGGCCAGGAGATTTCGCGGCGAGACGCCCTGCACGCCGGTCAGCCAGGCGATCCGATGGGCGATGACGCGCGTCTTGCCGCTCCCCGCGCCGGCGAGGACGAGCAGGGGCCCGTCGGCGGCCGTGACGGCTTCCCGCTGCGGAGGATTCAGATCGTCGAGGAGGCGGTCGAGCGCCGAAAGCACCGCCCGATTGTACCGCAGCGCGGCGCGGCGCTACTCGACCGTGACGCTCTTCGCGAGGTTCCGGGGCTGGTCCACGTCGCAGCCGAGCCGCACCGCCACGTGGTACGCGAGCAGCTGCAGCGGGATCACCGTGATCAGCGGCGCCAGGAGGTCGGCGCACGGCGGCACCTCGATCACGTGATGCGCCTTCGCGGCGACGGACCGGTCACCGGTGTGCACGATCGCGATGATCTGGCCTTCGCGCGCGAGGACTTCCTCGACGTTGCCGAGCATGCGCTCGTACGAGCCGTCGCGCGGGGCCAGCGCCACGACGGGGAGCCGGTCCGCGATGAGCGCGATGGGCCCGTGCTTCATCTCGCCGCCCGCGTAGCCCTCGGCGTGGATGTAAGAGATCTCCTTGAGCTTCAAAGCGCCCTCGAGCGCGATCGGGTACTGAAGCCCGCGCCCGAGATAGAGGAAGTCGCGCGCGCCCGCGAGCTCACGGGCGACGGCGGCGATCTGGCCGTCGAGCTCGAGCGTCTTCTCGACCAGGCGCGGGATCTCCACGAGGTCGTGGATCCGCTTCTTCACGTCCTCGGCCGTGATGGCGCCCCGCAGGCGACCGAGCCAGAGGCCGAGGAGATAGGTGGCGACGATCATGGTCGAGAACGCCTTCGTCGACGCCACGCCGATCTCCGGTCCGGCGTGCATGTAGAGGACGCCCGTCGCCTCCCGCGCCAGTGCCGACCCCACGGCGTTGGTGATGGCGAGGATCGGGCACCCTTTGAGCCGGGCCGCCTTCACCGCGCCGAGGGTGTCGGCGGTCTCGCCGGACTGGGAGATCGCGACCACGAGCGTCTCGGGGCCGACGAGCGCGTCGCGATAGCGAAACTCGCTTCCCAGGTCCACCTCGGCCGGGATGCCGGCGAGCCGCTCCATCATCGAGCGGCCCAGCATCGCCGCGTGGAACGCCGTGCCGCAGGCGACCAGGACCACCCGCTCGATGGCGCGCACGGCGTCGGGGGCGAGGTTCACGTCCGGCAGGACCACGTTGCCGGTCTCGGGCGCGATCCGGCCGCGGAAGGTGTCGGTGATGGCGCGCGGCTGCTCGTGCATCTCCTTGAGCATGAAGTGCCGGTAGCCACCCTTCTCGGCCATGATCGGATCCCACAGGATGCGGATCGCGGCGCGCCGGACCGGCTCGCCGTCGAGGGTCGACAGCTCGACCGAGTCGGCGGTGACGACCGCGACCTCGTTGTCCTCGAGCACGACCACGTCGCGCGTGTGGGCGAGGATCGCGGGAATGTCGGACGCCACGAACATCTCGCCCTGGCCGAGCCCGACGACGACGCTGCCGGCGCCCTGCTTGGCGGCGACCAGCCGGTCGGGCGCGGCCGTCGAGACGACGCCGATCGCGTACGAGCCGGCCACCTCCTTCAGGGCCGCCTTCACGGCCCGGTCGAGCCGGCCGGTGGCCCGGAGGTGATGCTCGATGAGGTGGGCGACCACCTCGGTGTCGGTCTGCGACTTGAACCGGTGTCCTTCGGCGAGGAGGCGGTCCTTGATCTCCAGGTAGTTCTCGATGATCCCGTTGTGGACCACCACCAGCGTGCCGTCGCAGTCGGTGTGGGGGTGGGCGTTCTCCTCAGAGGGACGGCCGTGAGTGGCCCAGCGCGTGTGGCCGATGCCGAGCGCGCCGACCAGCGGCCGCTCGGTGAGGACGCCCTCGAGCATCTTGATCCGGCCGGCGGCGCGCCGCACGTGAAGAGCGCCCTGGTGGAGCACCGCGACGCCCGCAGAGTCGTAGCCTCGATACTCGAGCCGCTTCAGCCCCTCGACGATGATGCCGACCGCGCTCTTGTCACCGACGTAGCCGACGATCCCACACATGACGCTAGCCTCGTGGCTCCTCGCGTTTCTTGGCCTTGCGCGCCGCCCATCCCTCCTTGACGACCTGGGGCGCCCGCCCCACCGCCAGGGCGCCGGGCGGCACATCCTTCGTGATCGTCGAGCCCGCGCCGATGTAGGCGCCCTCACCGACGGTGACCGGCGCCACCAGGCTCGTGTTGGTCCCGATGAAGGCGCGATCGGCGATCTTGGTCTCGTGCTTGTGGACGCCGTCGTAGTTGCAGGTGATCGTCCCGGCCCCGATGTTGACGCCCTCACCCACGGTCGCGTCGCCGACGTAGGAGAGATGCGGCACCTTCGAGCCGCGTCCGATCTTCGACTTCTTCAGCTCGACGAAGTTGCCGACCTTGGCCTTCGGCCCCACGTGGGACAGGGGCCGCAAGTGGCAGAACGGGCCGAGCGTGGCAGCCTCCTCGATCACCGACTCTCTCAGGACGCAGTACGGCAGGAGCGTCACCCGGTCGCCGATCGTGCAGGCGCTCACGTGATTGCCGGCGCCGACGACGCACTCGCTCCCGATCGCCGACTGCCCCTCGATGACCACGTTGGGATAGATCGTGGTGTCCGCTCCGATCGTCACCGTGTCCTCGATGTAGGTGCTGGCCGGATCGAGGATGGTGACGCCCCCCTCCATCAGCCGGTCGAGGATGCGGCGCCGCTGGATCGCGGTGACCGCGGCGAGCTGCTTTCGGTCGTTGACGCCCACGGCCTCGCTGGGGTCGGACGCCGCGATCGCGTCCACGCGCGCCCCGGCGCGCGACAGCACGCCGATCACATCCGTCAGGTAGTACTCGCCCTGGTCGTTGTCGGAGCGGACCTTGCCGAGCGCCGACCAGAGGCGTCCGGCCGCGAAGCAGTATACCGACGTGTTGATCTCGACGATCTTCTTCTCGGCGTCGGTCGCGTCACGGTCCTCGACGATGCGCTTGACGCGCCCGCCCTGGCGGAGCACGCGGCCGTAGCCCTGGGGTTCGGGCACGACGGCGGTCAGCACGGTCGCCGCCGCGCGGCTCTTGCGATGGTGAGCGACGAGCCGCTCGATGGTCTCGACGGACAGAAGCGGCATATCACCCGGCAAGACCAGGATCGTGCCGTCGGCGCACTCCGGTCGGGCCTGCAGGACCGCGTGACCGCTGCCGAGCCGCTCGGCCTGGACCACGGGGCGCACGTCGGGTCCGGCCAGCGCCACGACGTCGGCCGCGTTCGGTCCGACGACCAGCACAATACGATCGGCCAGGCTCCGCGCGGTACGAAGCGGATAAGCGATCAGCGCGCGGCCGCACAGCGGATGGAGAACCTTGGGCTGCCGCGAGCGCATCCGCTTACCTTCTCCAGCAGCGAGGATGACGGCAGTCAGGCTCTCCATTGGGTCGCCCTCATTGTATCTCCAAGCTTCGAGATTACATCCTAGCTCGCCGGCGGCAATCAGGGTTTCCCCTGAAAGGTCGGGCCCTCAGCGGTTGGTGCGGAGATGGGACAGTAGCCGCTCGATCCTCGCCGGAACGGGTGCGGAGCACTCGACGGTTTTCCTGAAAGCGGGATGCACAAACGTCAACGTGGCGGCGTGCAGGGCGTGACCGTCGAGCACAACCGGCGGTCGCAAGCGTGGCTGGCCATACACCTGGTCGCCCACGATCGGATGGCCCAGGAAGGCGAGATGGACACGGATCTGGTGGGTCCGCCCGGTCTCGAGATGCAGCTCGAGGACGGTGTAGTCGGCAAACCGCTCGAGCACGCGATACCGGGTCACCGCCCGCTTGCCCCGTCCGGCCGGGCGGACCGCCATCTTCACCCGATCCCGTGGATGACGGCCGATCGGCGCGTTCACGACGCCTTCGGCGGCGCGGACGCGCCCGTGGACGACCGCGAGATAACGGCGCGTCACCGTCCGGGCGGCCAGCTGGGCCACGAGCTCGTCGTAGGCCGCCGGCGTCTTGGCGAGCACGAGGAGACCGGACGTGTCCTTGTCCAGGCGATGCACGATTCCAGGCCGCCGCGGCCCGCCGACCCCGGCGATGGTCGGCGCGTGGGCGAGGACCGCCGCGGCGAGCGTGCCGTGCGCCCGCCCGGCGCCGGGATGGACGACCATGCCGGCCGGCTTGTCGACGACCAGGACGTGGTCGTCCTCGTAGAGGACCGAGAGTGCGGTCGGCTCGGGGACGAGCTCCTCTTCGGGGGGCGGCGGGATCTCGATCTCGACGGTCTCGCCGCCGCGAAGGCGATGCGCGGCCTTGAGCGCGGCGCCGTCGACGCGGACGTGCCCGTCGCGGATCAGGATCTGCAGCCGCGCCCGTGAGAGCGTGGGGAGCCGCTCGGTGAGCCAGCGATCGAGCCTGGCTCCGGCCGACGCGGGCTCGACCGTGAGGACCGTCACGGGTCAGACCGAGCTGGACGACTTGTCGGAGATGAGCCCGAGCGCCAGCAGCGCCACGCCGACCGTGATCGCCGAGTCGGCGACGTTGAACGCGGGCCA